>JANNUB010000361.1:0-8606 GCA_031394795.1 Ignavibacteriota bacterium
CTTTCACTCAGATCCAGCGGTGAGGGGAGATAATCAATCACCGAATCGAGAAGATTCTGCACGCCCTTATTTTTGAATGATGAGCCGCAGAGAACAGGGACGATACTGACCTTCAAGGTGGCGCGGCGCAGAACTGTCATAATTTCTTTCGGAGTAATCTCTTTTCCCTCGAGGTATTTTTCGAGAAGCGAATCATCCTCGTCGGCAACTGCCTCAAGCATCTTTGTACGCCACTCTTTTGTCTTGGCCTCCATGTCGTGCGGGATTTCGATGTCTTCCCAGTTCTTGCCCGTGGTATCGGTGTACATGCGCGCCCGCAGCGTCACGAGGTCAATGATGCCCGCGAACAGATCGCCTTCACCCACCGGCAGCTGGATCGGCACAGCGTTGGCGCCGAGCCGCGCTTTCATCATTTGCACGCAGTTGAGGAAGTCTGCGCCCACGCGGTCCATCTTATTGACGAAGGCGATGCGCGGCACACCGTACTTGTCCATTTGACGCCAGACAGTTTCCGACTGCGGCTCCACACCGCCGACTGAGCAGAACAATGCAACAGCGCCATCCAGCACGCGCAGCGAGCGCTCGACCTCGGCCGTGAAGTCAACGTGTCCCGGCGTATCAATAATATTGATGCGATGGTTGTCCCAGAAGCAGGTCGTCGCGGCGGAGGTAATCGTAATGCCGCGCTCTTTCTCCTGCTCCATCCAGTCCATCGTCGCCGCACCGTCATGCACTTCACCGACACGATGCACGACTCCGGTGTAAAACAGAATACGCTCGGTCGTCGTCGTCTTGCCCGCATCGATATGCGCGCTGATGCCGATGTTTCTCGTTCGGTCTAATGGATACTGTCTTGGCATAACATCAATTTCCCGTTACCACTTGAAGTGGGCGAACGCTTTGTTCGCTTCCGCCATCTTGTGGACATCCTCTTTCTTCTTGATCGCACTTCCTTCACCGTTCGACGCGGCGATGAACTCTGCCGCTAATTTCTCGGACATCGATTTGTCTTTCCGGGCGCTCGCATAGTTGATCAACCAGCGGATCGCAAGAGCGACGCTACGCTCGTGGCGGACCTCAGTCGGCACCTGGTAGGTGGCGCCGCCGACACGACGGGCTCGTACTTCGAGCACAGGCCGCGCGTTATTCATGGCTTTCTTAAACACTTCAATACCGGGGTTCTTGGTCCTCCGCTCGATCAACTCCATAGCGTCATACACAATGCGACGCGCAAGATGTTTTTTCCCCTCCTTTATCACGCAGTTGATGAATTCCGAAACGAACACGTCGTTGTATCGTGGATCAGGTCTCGCGGGCCGTCGTTCCGCTTGTTTTTTTCTCATATCCCTTTATGCCTTTGCTCTCTTTGCACCGTACTTAGAGCGGCCTTGCTTTCTGTCGGCAACGCCTGCTGTATCGAGCGTGCCCCGAATAATGTGATAGCGCACGCCGGGCAAATCTTTTACGCGACCGCCGCGAATCATCACGATCGAGTGCTCTTGCAAATTATGTCCCTCTCCGGGTATGTATGCCGTCACTTCGATGCCGTTCGTCAAGCGTACGCGCGCAACTTTGCGCAGCGCCGAGTTCGGCTTTTTAGGCGTCGTCGTGTACACACGCGTGCACACGCCCCGTTTCTGGGGACTCTTATCCATTGCAGGAGCCTTGGATTTGTACGTTACAGCTTTCCGGCTCTTGCGTACTAACTGATTGATAGTAGGCAAAATTACTCCGTGAACTAAAACAGTGCGGAACAGTAAAAAGAGAGTTTCAAAAGATAGCGAAACAATGCGAAACAGTCAATCTTCCCTGCTACCATACACGAATTAGATTTTCTTAATTAGTCAGCTTTAGTCCGCCATCACGATCTTCTTTTTTCGCTTCACCGGCTCGTCCGTCGCGGCGACTTCTTTTTCCACAGGCGCAGTTTCCCGCATGTCCTTCCGTGTCACCAGAATCTCCTTGAAGTACTTCAACCCCGTGCCTGCGGGAATCAGGTGACCCATGATGACGTTCTCCTTCAAGCCAAGCAGCAAATCAACTCGTCCCTCGATCGCGGCGTCGGTGAGGACCTTGGTTGTTTCCTGGAAGGAGGCCGCGGAGATGAAGCTTTCCGTCGAAAGCGCTGCCGAGGTAATGCCGAGAAGCACAGGCTCGGAGGTCGCCGGTTCCGCATCCTTGTATTCGATGACCTTCTTTGTTTTCTTGCGAAGCTCGCCGTTCAGCTCACGTGCTTTCTTGCGCTGGAGAATTTGACCGTTCTTCAGCTTCGAATCGCCCTTGCTGACTACAACAACTTTGTCCGCGAGCGCTTCGTTCTCCCCCTCAAAATGGAGTTTGTCGGCGTAATCGCCCTCGAGGAACTTCGTGTCACCGGAGCTGTTCACTTTCAGCTTTTGCATCATCTGGCGAACGATCACTTCAATATGCTTGTCGTTGATCTTCACGCCTTGAATGCGATACACTTCTTGAATTTCATTCACAAGATACTCCTGCACCTCACGCACGCCCTTGATGCGCAGAATATCGTGCGGATCGATAGAGCCGTCGGAGAGCCGCTCACCGGCGCGGACGATGTCGTTTTCCTGAACGAGCACGTGCTTGCCGAGAGGAATCGGATACTTGCGGATGTCTTTCTGATCGTGACTGGTGACGATGATCTCGCGCGAGCCGCGCTTTTGCGCGCCAAACGCGACGGTTCCGTCAATCTCAGAAACGATCGCCGGCTCTTGCGGCGAGCGGGCTTCGAACAACTCCGTCACGCGCGGCAAACCGCCCGTGATGTCGCGCGTCTTGCCGATATCGCGAGGAATCTTCACCAGCACGGTTCCGGCTCCGATCTCCTGGTTGTTGTCAACAATGATGTGCGCGCGCGTCGGAATGATATAGTTCGCAGCCTTCTTCCCTTTCGCATCCGTGATGATGATGCTCGGGCTGAGAGTCCGGTCGCGCGAATCGATGACGACCTTTTGAATGTGACCCGTCTGCTCGTCAGGTTCTTCGCGGAACGTCACGTTGTCCTTCAAGTCATGATACTTTACCGTACCCGGATGCTCCGAGATGATCACCGCGTTGTACGGATCCCATTCGTAGATGAGTTCTCCCTTGGCGACCTTCGCTCCGTCTTTCACCATCAGCACAGCGCCGTAGGGAACATCGTATTTGGTCAACATGCGGTTGTCGCGGTCAAGAACATTGACGATGCCGCTGCGACCAAGGACAATCGTCCGTTCTCCTTCGTCGGTATCAACCTTGATGAACTTGACGCCCTCATACTGAAGCTTGCCGTCGAACTTGGAGGTGATTTGCGATTGGGACGCGACCATGCTCGCCGCTCCGCCGGTGTGGAAGGTTCGGAGCGTAAGCTGCGTGCCCGGCTCGCCGATTGATTGCGCGGCAATGATGCCGACGGTTTCACCAACCTGCACCTGCTTGCCCGTGCTCAGGTTGCGTCCGTAGCATTTAGAACAGACGCCCCGCTTCGCTTCGCACGTCAACACGGAGCGAATCTCAACCGTTTCGATCGACGTTTCGGAAATCCGATTGGACTTTTCCTCATCGATTATCTCGCCCGCTTCCACGATCGTTTCGTTCGTCAGCGGATCAATGACATCGTGTACGGCAACGCGGCCGAGAATACGTTCGGAGAGAGGCTCCTTTACATCTTCGCCTTCCTTGAGCGCGCTGGTGACAACACCGCGAATCGTGCCGCAATCTTCCGCTTTGATGATCGCATCCTGCGCCACGTCCACGAGGCGACGAGTCAGGTACCCTGCGTCGGCGGTTTTCAGCGCCGTATCCGCGAGACCCTTGCGCGCGCCGTGCGTAGAAATGAAGTATTCGAGGATCGAGAGTCCTTCGCGGAAATTCGCAATGATCGGGTTCTCGATCAGCTCTCCCGTCGCGCCGCTCAACGACTTCTGCGGTTTTGCCATCAGCCCGCGCATGCCGGCGAGCTGGCGCACCTGTTCCTTCGACCCGCGCGCACCGGAATCCACCATCATGTACAACGAGTTGAAACCCGCGCGCGAGTGCTGAAGCGCATCGAAGAGCTTCTCTGCGACCCGCGTCGTTGCCCGCGTCCAGATGTCGATCACCTTGTTGTAGCGCTCGCCGTTGGTGATGAAACCGCGGCTGTACTGGCTGAACACCTCATCAACATTCTTCTGCGCCTTCGAGATAATCTCTTCCTTTTCCTTGGGCACCTCGACATCGGCAAGGCTGACGGACAGCCCGCCGCGCGTCGCGTAGTGGAACCCGAGGTCCTTCAGCTTGTCGAGAAACTCCGCTGTCTGCAGGTTCCCGACTTTTCGGAATGTTGTCGCGACAATCTGCACAAGTCTCTTCTTATTCAGGAGTTCGTTGATGTATCCGATTTCCTTCGGGACGATCTCGTTGAAAATGACGCGACCGGTCGTTGTCTCAACCAGCTTGCCGTTGATGCGCACCTTGATCAACGCGTGAAGCCCGACCCTCCCGTAGTTGTACGCAATAACTGCTTCCTGCGGCTCCGAGAACACCATGCCTTCGCCGGCATCGCCCGGTCTCGACTTCGTCAGATAGTAGCAGCCGAGCACCTGATCCTGCGTCGGGGTCACGATCGGCGCACCGGAGGCAGGCGAGAGGATGTTGTGACTCGAGAGCATCAGGACGCGGGCCTCGAGCTGTGCGTCGTACGAGAGAGGGACGTGCACCGCCATCTGATCGCCATCGAAGTCCGCGTTGAACGCCGTGCACACCATCGGGTGAATGCGGATGGCTTTCCCTTCCACAAGCACCGGTTGGAACGCCTGAATGCCGAGGCGATGAAGTGTTGGAGCGCGGTTGAGCAACACCGGGTGCCCGTCAATAATATTCTCGAGAATCTCCCATACCTCCGGTCCCTTCTTGTCCACCATTTTTTTCGCGCTCTTCACAGTCTTGACGATGCCGCGCTCGATAAGCTTGCGAATGATGAACGGCTTGAACAATTCCACCGCCATGTCTTTGGGAATGCCACACTCATGCAGCTTCAGCTCAGGTCCAACCACGATCACCGAGCGGCCCGAATAATCGACGCGCTTGCCGAGCAGGTTCTGCCGGAAACGTCCCTGCTTTCCTTTCAGCATGTCGGAAAGTGACTTCAACGCACGATTGTTATCGGAGCGAACGGCGTTGACACGCCGCGAGTTATCGAACAACGAATCGACGGCCTCTTGCAGCATGCGTTTCTCGTTCCGCAAGATCACGTCGGGCGCTTTGATATCGATGAGACGCTTGAGACGATTGTTGCGAATGATGACTCGGCGATACAGGTCGTTCAAATCCGACGTCGCAAATCGTCCACCCTCCAGAGGCACGAGAGGACGAAGCTCCGGCGGAATTACCGGAATGACATCGAGCACCATCCACTCGGGCTTGTTCGGGGGACCGTCTTCATTTTCGCGGAACGCCTCGACGACACGCAGGCGCTTCAATGCATCCTGCTTTTTCATCACGGAGGTTTCTTCCATGATCTGCGTGCGGAGCTCCGCTGCAAGCGATGGAATCTCAATTTGCTTCAGCAAATCCTTGACTGCCTCTCCGCCGATTTTCGCGACGAACTTCCGCTTATCCGTATCCTCGAGATCGTCATGACGCTCCGGCAGCGTCGCGAGGATTTCGTAATATTGCTCTTCGGTCAGCAAATCCTTTTTCCGCAGTCCGGTCGTGCCCGGATTGACGACGATGTAGGATTCGTAGTAGATGATTTTCTCCAGGTCCTTTGTCGTCGTGCCCAGGACATAACCGATCTTCGAAGGAAGCGAGCGGAAGTACCAGATGTGTACGATGGGCACGGCGAGGCCGATATGACCCATGCGCTCGCGGCGCACGCTCTTCTGCGTCACCTCAACGCCGCACCGGTCGCAGATAATGCCGCGATAGCGGATGCGCTTGTACTTGCCGCAGTGGCATTCCCAGTCGCGCACAGGACCGAAGATCTTCTCGCAGAACAACCCGTCCTTTTCGGGACGGAAGGAACGATAGTTGATCGTCTCGGGCTTGGTTACCTCGCCGTGCGATCGCTGAAGGATCATGTCGCTCGACGCAAGGGAGATGGTGATTTTCGAGAAGTTCTTGCGAGTATCTTTCTCATGCATTAATCGCATTAACTCTTCCTCCAATTTTTTTATGTGAGATGGCGATTGCTATTCAAGCTTCACGTCCAAGCCCAAGCCCATAAGCTCGCGGACAAGGACGTTAAACGACTCAGGAATATTTGCTTCCGGCAGGTTGTCGCCTTTCACAATTGCCTCGTAGACTTTCGCGCGTCCGGTAACGTCATCGCTCTTCACCGTCAGCATCTCCTGCAGCACATGGGATGCGCCATAGCCTTCGAGCGCCCATACTTCCATTTCTCCGAAGCGCTGTCCGCCGAATTGCGCCTTGCCGCCCAACGGCTGCTGCGTGATGAGCGAGTACGGTCCGATCGAGCGGGCGTGGATCTTGTCGTCCACCAGATGGGAGAGCTTCAACATATAGATGTAGCCGACCGTCACCTCCTGGTCAAACTTCTCGCCCGAGCGCCCGTCGTATAGGGTGGAACGCGACCCAAGATTGATTCCGGCTTTGATGAGTTCCTTCTGCACGTCTTCAAACGTGGCACCGTCGAAGATCGGGGTTGCGTACTTCACCCCGAGAACCTTCGCAGCCCAACCGAGCGCAGTCTCGTACAACTGACCCAGATTCATACGCGAGGGCACACCAAGCGGGTTCAGCACAATATCCACAGGCGTTCCATCGGGAAGGAACGGCATATCGGCAACAGGCACGATTCGTGAGACGACGCCTTTGTTCCCGTGGCGTCCGGCCATTTTGTCGCCAACGGAAAGTTTCCGCTTCTTTGCGACGTACACTTTCGCAAGCTGCACAACACCGGGCGGCAGCTCATCGCCGAGCTGGATCTTGTTCTTCTCGTGGCGGAACTCTTCTTCGATCGCGTTCAAGCGGTCGAAGTAGTTCGTGAAGATCTTGTTGATGACGCCGTTCTTGCGTTTGTCATCCACCCACTCGCTGTTATGGTCGAGCTTCTCGATGGTCTCGAGACTGTAGAATGTATCCGTTTTGAATTGCGTGCCCGCGCGGAACACAATATTGCCGTCCGTATCGCGCACTCCGATGGACTTCTCTCCATCGAGCAGCAGACCGAGCTTCCGCGAGAGGCGCTCGTTCAGATCGCTGAGAGTTTTTCGCCGCTGCCGATCGAGCGCATCGCTCTTGCGCTTGTCTTCTTTTTTGGATTCCGCATCTTTCTTTTTGCGTGAGAAGAGTTTTGTGGAGATCACAATCCCCTTCATGCCGGGGGGCGCTTTCAGCGACGCATCCTTGACATCTCCCGCCTTTTCGCCGAAAATCGCCTTGAGGAGTTTTTCTTCCGGTGTCGGATCGGATTCTCCTTTCGGCGTGATCTTTCCGATGAGGATGTCGCCTTCGAGCACCTCGGCGCCGACGCGCACGATGCCGTTCTCATCCAAGTCCTTTGTCGCCTCTTCGCTCACGTTCGGGATTTCACGCGTCAACTCCTCTTCGCCCCGCTTCGTGTCGCGCACCTGCAGCTCAAACTCCTCGATGTGAATAGACGTGTACACATCCTGCGAAACGATCCGCTCGCTCATGATGATCGCGTCTTCGAAGTTGTATCCATTCCAGGGCATGAATGCGACGAGTACGTTGCGTCCGAGGGCAAGCTCGCCATGGTCGGTGGCCGGTCCGTCCGCGAGGATATCGCTTTTCCTCACGCGGTCGCCGGGTCTCACCACTGCCCGCTGGTTGATGCACGTATCCTGATTCGTGCGGAAGAATTTCGTCAGCTTGTACTCAACGCGCTGTTTGTCGTCAAAGGAGATGAGCGCTTCCGTGGCTGTTTCATCAATATCATAGAGGACAACGATTCTGCTGGCATCGACATAATCCACAATGCCGCTTCTCTCCGCAACGATCAGCGCACGGGAGTCGCGGGCAATCTTCTCTTCCAAACCCGTACCAACGAGCGGCGCTTCCGGTCGCAACAGCGGCACCGATTGGCGCTGCATGTTCGATCCCATGAGCGCACGGTTTGCGTCGTCATGCTCGAGGAACGGAATCAATCCCGCCGCCGCGCTGACGATCTGGTTCGGCGCAACGTCCATGTAATGCACTTCTTCGGGTTTCACGACAGGGAAATCGCCTTGATAACGCGCTTTCACACGCTCTTCGACGAAATTCCCCCGCGCGTTAATCACAGCATTCGCTTGCGCAATCGTGTAATTGTCTTCCTGCTCCGCGTTGAGATACTCGATTTCTTCCGTCACCCGGCCGTTTTTCACTTTGCGATACGGCGTTTCGAGGAAGCCGAACTCATTGACGCGCGAGTGAATGCAGAGCGACGAAATCAATCCGATGTTCGGACCTTCCGGTGTTTCGATCGGACAGAGGCGGCCGTAGTGCGTGTAGTGTACGTCGCGGACCTCGAACCCTGCGCGCTCGCGCGTCAAGCCGCCGGGACCGAGCGCCGACTTACGACGCTTGTTCGTCAGCTCCGCAAGCGGGTTGGTCTGATCCATGAATTGCGAAAGCGGGTTGGTCCCGAAGAACGCATTGATAACGCT
>JANNUB010000387.1:0-2438 GCA_031394795.1 Ignavibacteriota bacterium
TTCTACGCGTCCCTTTACTTCAATAAAGCGCAGCTTGCCTTCGCCGGCTTGTGATTCAATATCCCAGCCAAGTTTTTCCCGGCTCACGTCTTTGGGGATAAATCCAAGTTTGCGCTCGTGTTCTGCCACGGCTTGCATCGCGGCATCTTCCACGGCTTTGGTCTGCCGCGCAAAGAGGCTGGGCGCTTTGTTTTGTAACTTTGCAAATAAACCGGCAGGAACGATCAACGCGCCGCCCATAATGACCGGCGGTGCAGCAGAGATGTGACGTTCCTGCTCCAGTTCAGTCATACGTTTTTGCAGACGGGTTTGCAGGTCATCTGCGCGGCGGCGTGCAAGATCTGAATTCAAGCGTGCATTTACCCGCCCTGCCTGCTCCTGCGCCTTGAGTTCCTCGGCGCGGTAATCCCAATAATTGATCTCTTTGGTCAAGCGGTCACGCACGGCGGCTTCTGTTTTTATGATGCTTTCTTCACGCCGCGCCTTTACTTCCTGCAAATGTTGAGGCACAAGTATCTGCGCGGCATACGCGCGAATGCCGGCTTCCAAATCACCATGCAACCAATCTGTATTTAATATGGATTCGACCAACGGCTTGAACTCATTCGTCAATGGCTGATAGTCCAAAAAGGGAGCAGAGCCTGCGGATTTTGCCTCGCCTTGAGAGTTGATCTCGACGAACTGCATCTGCCTTGAAATGACGCGGCGCTCTCCACCTGCGGTGGTACGCGAATCCTGAATTGAGTGTTCGAGATAATATAACACCCGAGGCTCTTCCCCCTGATCCAACTGGTCAACGAGAATCGCGCCCTGACGCAACAAACCGCGATAACGCTCCAGGATTAAATCTGTCACAGCATCCATCAACGGGTTACCAGGGCAAATAAATTCCGCAGTCGCCTTGCCTGATTGGTGAATGACTTCCTTGTGGAAGGTGACACGCTCGTATTTATTCAACACCGCGCCTTTTCCCATAGTGCCGGCACGATTGCGAATAATGGCAGGCACATGTGTGATTTCAAACCGTAAGGACTCGCGTGCATGTAATGTTCCACCCAAATGTTCAAATGCTGCTTTGAAAAATCCCGCGATGAAATGAGGCTGGAGTCTACGTGCCTGTGCGCGTTCAAAATCTTCTCGAATACGGCGTACATTGCTCACATCCATCGAATCCTGTGCAAGTGAACGCTCTTCCAATAACTTGCGCACGTTCTCTTGATCAGCAAGATTATCCACCGCTTGGAACAAACGCGCTTTAACTTCGGGTTGATCGCCGTAACGAATGGCATCCATTAGCAATTGGCGCAAGCTTGTGTCTCGGAAGAGTTTCCCCAATACATCAAACACGCCATCACCTAACGCCTTGCGTTGTTCCTCCATTTTTTGGAGCAAACGAATATAAACTTCGCCCTCACGAGTCTGATCTGAAACCAGATTCCACAAATGGCAAACTTCTGTTTGTCCGATACGATGGATACGCCCAAAGCGCTGCTCCAAACGAGTCGGATTCCACGGGAGGTCATAGTTAATCATCAAATGAGCGCGCTGCAAGTTAATACCTTCGCCAGCCGCATCTGTAGCGATCAGTACTAAAACATCCCTATCCTGTACAAATGAAGCCTGCACCTCGCGGCGCTGATCGCGAGGAACACCACCGTGAATAGCTACCACTGCTTCATGCTTGCCAAACAGCGTACGGATCTTGTCCGTCAGATAATTGAGCGTGTCGCGTTGTTCGGTAAAAATCACCAACTTGCGGCGTCTGCCATCCGCATCGAACATCTCTGCCTGATCCTGGAGTAGTTTGGAAAGTTCGGTCCACTTGCGGTCTTGTCCGCTATGACGAACTTTATCCGCTAGTTTTTCCAATTCACTTAATCGATCAATTTCCAATTTCAATTCTTTAATGGTGCGCGCTGTACTTGCAGCGTCACTTACTTGTTCTTCAGCCTGTTCGCTTTCGGTCTCTGGCGCGTCATCGAAATCTTCAATATCTTCTTCGGTAAATTTCGGCATTTCTTTGAAGATATCTTCTGTAATATCCACATCCTGCCCGCGCTTCATCAAATTTTCTTCGCGTAAACGAGCTTCCAACCGTTCGCGTCTGCGGTGCAGGGATTGATAAATCGCCTCTGGGCTGGATGCAAGGCGGCGTTGCAGAACCGTGAGAGCAAATCCAACCGTGCCGCGTCGATCCTTATTCAGATTTTCAGCGCGGTTAAATTCTTCACGCACGTAATTGGTCACCTGTTCATATAATGCAGCTTCCAAGTCAGACAATTCGTATGTCACCGTATATGCGCGTCGTTCAGGAAAAAGCGGCGTGCCATCAAATTTCAATAATTTTTCTTTCACCAAACGGCGCATCAAATCAGAGGCATCTGATTCATGAGTCCCTTCACGGTATTTCCCCTCAAAACGGTCAGGGTCGATCAACG
>JANNUB010000406.1:0-6493 GCA_031394795.1 Ignavibacteriota bacterium
CGGTAAGAAAAAGAAAGTAAAACAGCGTGGCAAGTGGAATGCTCACAACCGGCGGCATCACCAGGCGGAGCGAGTCGTTCGGATATGCATGATGGATGCCGTGAAAGAGAAAGATCAGACTCTTTCCCCATGCGGTCGTCGGCTCATAGTGAAACACGAAACGGTGAAGCAAATATTCCGTCAGTGTCCAGAAGAACAGACCGAAGACAAACCAGCCGGCGATTTCAGTCGCGTTGAGCAAGGGATTCGCGACCGCTCTATACATGAAGTATGCGCTGACGGGAACAAAAATGATGAGCGGCACGCTCCAGTGGACGTGCGAGAATATTTCAAGAAAGTCGCTCTTGAAGAGACGAGCGGACTCGTCTTTATTCGAGATGTAGGCTTTGGTTGCCATGATAACCTCACAAAATATCTTGGGGAAAATATTGTATCAAATTTACTCAAGCTTCTCAAGAAACTCAACTCCGAATGACCAAAAGGGAAAGACATTGCTATTATTTCTTCTTAATTACATCGTTGGTTCCTCTCCATACATGACCTCCGAGCCGGAGCTATCCATTCCCAGAACCCGTGAAGGGTATGCATGCCGTGTGACTGTTTTCCGATTTTTGACAAAGAGCTTTTCAATTTCAGTACGTTGGATCAGTTGTATGGTTAAATTGATAGCTTTAGTGATTGATTTGAGCATCGGAGAGTGGCACACGGTATGCACAACATTTCCATGGCACAGTGTGCCCACGGCACTGTGTGCCAAAAGGGAGGTGTTGCACATGCGCTTCACGCGTACAATAGCATTTCGCCTGTTCCTTCTCATCGCCTCCGTCGCAGCTATCATCCTCGCAACCTTCACGATTGTGTCAATTCGGATCCAGCACTCCGATGCAATGGAACACGTGTTGCTCAGCGCTGTCCGGATGAGCGACGTGATCGCCCGCTCAACGCGCCACAGTATGATGCTGAATCAGAAAGACGACGTGCAAAACATCGTCACGTCGATCGGCGGCCAACAGGGGATTGAGGATATTCGCATCTATGACAAACAGGGGATTGTTGTCTTTTCGACGGTAGCAGAGAATCTTCATACGAAGGCCGACATGGGCGCCGAGGCGTGTGTAACGTGTCACGCTCCAGGCAAACTCGAAAGCGCACACCCTGCAAGCGAGGATCTTTCCCGAATATTCACGGGTCCACATGGAACGCGTATTCTCGGTCTCATTACGCCGATCAAAAATGAAGCGGAATGTTCAAACGCGGCGTGCCACGCCCATCCCCCCGACAAAACGATCCTTGGTGTGCTCGATGTGAAGATGTCGCTCGCGGCTCTTGACCACCGAATCGAAGAAAGTACAAACAAGCTGATTCTTCTTTCCGTTGGAGCAGTGCTATTCGTGAGCCTTATCTCCGGCGGATTCATCTGGAGTGTTGTGTACAAACCGGTGAAGACACTGATTGCGGCGATGCAACGTGCAGCAAAAGGCGGATTCGACCACAAGATCGAGATTCACACTGAGAATGAGATTGGAGTGCTGGCGGAGCAATTCAACGCGATGACGTCCGACCTGGCAGCCGCACGCGAAGAAATCACCGCGTGGTCAACAACACTGGAGCAGAAAGTCCAGCAAAAAACCGAAGAGCTCGAACGCGCACACAAGCATCTTCTTCACGTTGAGAAGATGGCCTCCATCGGCAATCTTGCGGCGTCGGTCGCGCACGAGTTGAACAATCCACTCGAAGGCATCCTTACCTTCGCACGACTTCTCGTAAAGCGAATTCGGAAATTTTCCCTTCCTCCTGATCAGATTACTTCATTGACGGACGACCTCACGCTGGTTGCCGATGAGTCTCTGCGTTGCGGCAACATCGTGAAGAATCTCCTTCTCTTTGCACGCAACAAAGAAGTTTCGTTCCAGCGAGCAAGCCTCACTCCTATCGTCGATCGGTGCGTGAAGTTGATGGGGCATCATGCAACCGTCCATGGAGTGAAAACGGAAGTGGATGTCACTGGCGACCTCACTCTTGAGTGCAATCCGAATGAGCTTGAGCAAGTATTGATTGTGTTAATGGCGAATGCAATCGAAGCGATGTCGGGCGGGGGAAGTCCTGGAGGCGCGTTGCGTATCGTTGCTCAAAAGTTTCAAGAAAAAGAGATTGTCATTAAAGTGTCCGATACAGGCATTGGAATGTCCGAAGAAATTCGCGCGCACGTCTTCGAGCCATTCTTCACGACGAAGTCGAATGAAAAGGGAGTCGGCCTCGGACTTGCGGTGGCGTACGGAATTATTCAGCGACACCATGGAACGATTCAACTCGAATCGTCGCCCGGAAACGGAACAACATTTATGATTACACTGCCGGTGATCCAGCCGGTTGAGTCGGCATCGGAGGCAATTCATGCTTAGAGGAATCGCATTATGAAAAATTCAGACATCGGAATTCTCATTGTTGATGATGAACTGATTGTTCGTCAGTCTCTCACCAAGTGGTTTCGGGAAGATGGCTTCCGCTCGGAATCGGCGGAGAATGCAGCAGCCGCGTTGAAGAAACTGCAAACGGGAACGTGGCATATTCTTCTCGTCGACATCAAGATGCCGGGAATGGATGGCGTGGAGTTGCTGCAACGCGTCAAGGAGGCCAACAAGAATATTGTGGTCATCATTATTACTGCGTTTGCTGCGGTCGACACCGCTGTCAAAGCCATGAAGTTCGGAGCGTACGACTATGTCACCAAGCCCATCGATCCGGACTATCTCGACCATCTCATTCAAAAAGCGCTCACCGATCCACAGCTTGGCATGCAGAACATGTCGCTTTCCGAATCAGCGGGAATTCCTTCGGGCGCGCCGGACATCATCGGCGATTCTTCCGAGATGAAGAAGGTGCTGGAGATGGTCAATACCGTTGCGCCGAACGACACGACAGTGATGATCCGTGGAGAAAGCGGCACGGGCAAAGAACTGATTGCCCGCGCGATCCACAACAAGAGTCCGCGAAAACTCTTTCCGCTCGTTGTTGTCAACTGCGGCGCCATGACGGAGACGCTGCTGGAGAGCGAGCTGTTCGGACATGAACGCGGCGCGTTCACAGGCGCGCAATTCCGACGCAAGGGCAAGGTCGAGCTCGCCGACGGCGGAACGCTCTTTCTTGATGAAATCGGCAACATTGATATGAAGACCCAAATGGATCTGTTGCGCGTGATCGAGACGAAGCAGTTCATGCGAGTCGGGGGAAGCGAAAACATTCACTCCGACTTTCGCATTATCTGCGCAACCAACAAGGATCTTGAGCATGCGGTCGAAGAAGGAACGTTTCGTGAAGACTTGTACTATCGGCTTAACGTCTTCAGCATTTCGCTTCCGCCTCTTCGCACGCGCGGCGATGACGTTGAAACCCTTGCCAACTACTTTCTGAAGAAGTATGCCGACCTGATGCACAAACAGATCGATGCGTTCTCACCTGAGGCGATCGAAGCATTGCGGGCTTACTCGTGGCCTGGGAACGTGCGCGAATTGGAAAACACCGTCGAGCGCGCAATGGTGTTAACACACGGGCCGGTGATCGAGAATCATCATTTGGCGCTGCACGGTTCACGACCCGCAATGACAACAGGCAGAACGCTCGAAGACATCGAGCGGGAGTACATTGAGCATGTGTTGAATGAGGCGGGATGGAACATCAGCCGGAGCGCCAAGATTCTTGACATCGACCGGGTGACGTTGTACAACAAGATTCACAAATTCGATCTGAAGCGTGTGAAGCAGGAATGATTACGCTTGTGCCTCTCGGCTGTGTGGACGCTGCGCTTCTTACGCACCTGCAATCGGGACTTGCTCAGGCGCTGGGGTTCGAGATTCCCATTGCGCGGTACGACCTGTGCATCGAGCACGCGCGGGACGAGAAACGCAGCCAGTATGACTCCACGCGCATCTTGCTGCAGCTTCGTCGCTGTCATCACACACGCAAAACACATTCTCCAAAGCTGCTCGCGGTTTTTGACGGCGATCTTTTTATTCCCGTCCTCACGTACGTCTTCGGCGAGGCTGAACTTCGCGGCAATGTTGCCGTCGTTTCCTTCTATCGTTTGGACAGCACGCGGTACGGCCTACCGCCGGACTTCAAACTCCTGACGGAGCGGCTCATCAAAGAATCGCTGCATGAAATCGGACACCTGTACGGATTGATACATTGTCGCGAACCCGGTTGCGTGATGCGGACGTCAACCGTTGTAGAAGAAGTTGATTTGAAGTCGGCGGAGTTTTGCTCGATGTGCAGCAGAAGCATGCCCTTTCGTCGTGACTTCACGAAGCAGAGATGACGGGCGCTGTTACGAATGCGTCCAGAACCATACGGCGGCAATGACTGCTACGAACCACACAGCTTTCGTAACGACGCTAACGCCTTGCCGAAATGTGAAGAATGCCGAGACGGCGAACGAGAAACCTGCCGACGCAAGCAGCAGCCAACGGTAAGGATACAACGTCATTAGCAGACTTGTGGAGCCGAGACCGAAGAGCGATACAAGCATCGGCAGCACGCAGCAGGGGCGCGCAAGAAAGAGGAGCGCAAGTCCGAGCATGCTTGTTGATTTTCCATTCATCGAGATAACCGCAGGGAATTTCGCACGACGAATGTGCTGCTTAGTGTCATCGCGAGCGCGGCAAGGATGGGATTCAGGAGTCCGGCGGCAGCCAGTCCAACTCCGACAATATTGTACGCGAATGCCCAGACAAGATTCAGTTGAATGATGCGGTACGTTCGCCGGGCAGTGTGCAGCAGCCAGGGGACGTGTGTGAGGTCATCGCCGAGCAAATTCACGTCGGCTGCTTCGCGGGTGATGTCGCTGCCGCAGCCCATCGCGGCGCCGACCGCGGCGGCATTCATCGCCGGCGCATCGTTGATGCCGTCGCCGACGAACATCGCCGCTCCGACCGCCGACTGAATGTTGATGACTTCTTCTACTTTCTTTTCGGGGAGAAGACCGGCTTTGACTTCAACACCCAGTTTGGTGTGGAGACTTCTTCCCGCTCCTTCATTATCTCCGGTAAGAACGAGAATGCGGACTCCAAGCCGCTGCAGCGCGGCAATCGTCTCACTCGCTTTTTCTCTCAGCTGTTCCGAGAAGGCAATGAGTCCTTGAAACTTTTCGACGCTGCCATTGTCCCAGTCCATGCAAACGACCGTTTGTCCTTCATTTTCCGCTTTGCGTTTTTCCAGCTGCAGCTCGCCGCGCAAGCTCACCCCCATGCGAGAGAGCAGCATCTCGTTGCCGAGAATCGCGTTCGCATCGGAAGCAAGTACGCCACTGACGCCCAAGCCGGGATACGCGCGGAACGACTGCACCGTTGTGGGTTCAATTGCGTGCTGTTCAGCGTAGCGCAGAACGCTCTGCGCAAGCGGATGTTCCGACTGCGATTCCAGCGATGCAGCGATGCGCAAGAGCGCACGCGTGTTTTCTGCCCCATTCGGATGCGTGAACACATTCACGACATGCATGTGCCGTTCGGTCAGCGTTCCCGTTTTATCGAACACCACGGCGCGGACACGCGCAAGCTGTTCCAACACTTCAGCGCGACGGATGAGAATGCCTTTCTTCGCCGCGCTGCCGAGCGAAATCCAAAGCGCCATCGGCGTTGCGATGCCGAGCGCGCAGGGACAAGAGATGAGAAGCACCGATAGCGCGTTCATCAAACCGTTCTGCCAACTTACTGAAAAGCTCCAATAGACGAATGTCGCAGCAGCAATGAGCACAACAAGCGGAAGTGCAAACGCCGTGACGCGGTCGGCAACCCGCTCGATGGGCGCACGACTCTTGCGAGCTTCATCGAGCAGCCGCGCAAGTTTCGAAAGAACTTTGCCCTCGCCGACTTCTGTTGCTTCGACGAACAGGGCGCCGTCGTAATTGAGAGTTCCCGAAAACACATTGCTTCCAATCGTCTTGAACACAGGCGTCGCTTCACCCGTCAGCATTGATTCATCAACGCTGCTCTCGCCACCGGTCACGACTCCGTCAACACAGAACATTTCGCCTGGAACTATCTTGAGGATGTCGCCGATGGAGACGTCGCTTGCATTCACTTTTCGTTCTTCATCATTCACGAGAATCGTGCACTCGGATGGAGCGCGTGCAAGCAAGTCATTCATTGCTGATGACGCCTTCACCTTTGCTCGTGCTTCGAGGTAGCGTCCGATGGTGACGAGGATGAGAATCATCGCCATCGTTTCGAAATAAATCTCGCCGCGCTCGACGAGTGTCGCATACACCGAGACGCCGTACGCCGCAGCGACGCCGACGACAATCAGCGAATCCATGTTGATGGACCGCGCTCGAAATCCCTGCCACGAATTTCGGACGATGGGAAATCCGAGCAGCACGAGCACCGGCGTTGAAAGCGCGAGCAGCAGCCAGCGCAGCAGCGAGTGGAGTTTCTCCGCTCCTTCCACCGGGTAGAAGAACTCGGAGTAGAGCGCCATGTTGAACATCATGATGTTGATG
>JANNUB010000414.1:0-17272 GCA_031394795.1 Ignavibacteriota bacterium
CAAACAAATCATCACCGACCAATTGCACTTTCTTGCCGATGGCGTCGGTCAACATTTTCCAGCCTTCCCAATCGTTCTCCGCCATACCGTCTTCGATGGAAATAATTGGATACTTGTTCACCCAGTTCTCATAGAACTTCACCATCTCGTCTTTCGATTTTTTTTCCTGTGTGGATTTGTAGAACTTGTACTTACCGTCGCCTGCCCCGCTCCCGGCGGGGTCCCACATTTCGCTGGATGCAACGTCGAGGGCGAGATAAATATCTTTGCCAGGTTCGTAGCCCGCCTTCGTAATCGCTTCAAGAATCACCTCAAGCGCTTCGTCGTTGCTCTTCAGGCTCGGCGCGAATCCGCCCTCGTCGCCGACTGCGGTGTTGTAACCTTTCTTGTGAAGCACGCCTTTCAGCGCGTGAAAAACTTCAGTTCCCATCCGCAACGCTTCGCTGAAACGTTCAGCTTCAGTCGGGACGATCATGAACTCTTGCAAGTCAACATTATTGTCCGCGTGTTTGCCGCCGTTCAGAATGTTCATCATCGGCACGGGAAGAACTTTCGCGTTCGTGCCACCGATGTATTTATAGAGAGGAAGTTTCGCTGATTGCGCGGCAGCTTTCGCAACTGCGAGCGACACACCGAGTATCGCGTTCGCGCCAAGCTTCGATTTATTCTTCGTCCCGTCGAGCTTGTTCATCATCTCGTCAATTCCCGTCTGGTCGGTTGCGTCGAAGCCGGTCAACTCTTCGGCGATTGTGCTGTTGACATGCTCGACCGCGTTCAGGACGCCTTTGCCTAAATAGCGCGACTTATCGCCGTCGCGGAGTTCAACCGCCTCGTGCTCGCCTGTCGAAGCGCCGCTCGGCACAGCTGCGCGCCCGATGATGCCGCTTTCTAATTCTACATCAACTTCAATTGTTGGGTTGCCGCGCGAGTCAAGAATCTCTCTCGCGTGAATATCGCTAATAATGGTGCTCATCGTTTTCCTTTTCTCAACAAATGGTGATCAATGAAGGAGAGATATGTATTTCAAGAACGAGAAAACGGATTTGAAAATCAATGTGCGATTATCGCAGACTCTACACTACTCAACGTTGTTCCTTCCAACCGCTGTTTCGACGGTATTGAAGACATCTTTCACACTCAACAGCTTCATGCACTCCATAAATCCATTGCCGTCGCGGTTACAAAAATCCAAATGACACGGATGACAGGGAACGTCGCGTCGCAATGCGACATGCCTTTCGTTTCGCGAATACGGAAACCAAATGTTCTCTTCACCGGGACCGAAGATGCCGACCGTCGGTGTACCAACAGCGGCGGCTATGTGCATCGTACCGTTGTCGTTCGCGACGTACGCGGAGCAGTGCGAGAGAATTGCCGAAAGCGGGCGCAAGGGAAGACCACGCAGCACTTTGACGTTTGTAAACGAGCCGTTCAGCATCGCAGCTACTGCTTCGTCATCGTTCGGTCCGGCGGTGACGAGGATTTGAGCGCCAAGCTTTGCCGCGAGCGCATCGGCAAGCTCGCCGAAGCGTTCCGCCATCCAGCGCTTCGCGGGCCACGTTGCGCCGGGATGAATGCCGACAATTGGCTTGCTCAAATCCAATGGATTGTTTTCGCGGTCGAGCCATTGCAAGTAGATTCGCGCTTCTCGCTTTTCATCGTCCGTCAAAAAAATTTCAGTTTTGTTTGACGTCGGCTCGATACTCACAGCGCGAATGAATTGGTTGTGAAATTCAATCGCCGTCTTCGGCTTCCCATCATCTCGTACTTGAATTGTATAAAGATTGCCGCGACCTTTTCTTTCAGCGCCAACTCGAACCCTTGCTCCAGTCACTCGAGTCAGCAACGCACTTCGGGGATTGTTGAACAAGTCAATCACCAGATCGAATTTCCGTTGACGCAACAACCACGCAACACGCGTCTGCTCAACGATTGTCGGTTTTGAAAAATCAAACGGAATCACTTCGTTGAGATTCGGATTGTGTTCGAGCAGCGAGACCGCGTTCTTCTCGCCCATGTACGCGATGTACGCGTCGGGAAACGCGTTGCGCACCGAGCGAATGATCGGCGTCGTGAGCACGACGTCGCCGATGAATTTCATGCGGGTGAGGAGGATGCGGGAGAAGCTATGTTGAGATTGATGTGTCAACGGAGGGGCAGGTTGGAAAGAGAGTGAGCAAGAATACAGAGTTCAAGCAACGGCGCGAACGTGCGGAAGCTCCTTCTTCTCCGCAGTGCGAACTTGATTGGCAAAGAGTGAAACCACTGCAATTGTTTCCCCGCCATACGTTATGAACTCTACTTCATAGCCTTCGCCTCCGCGATGAACAAGAACTACTGTCCCGACGTCTCCCTTCTCAAGTCCGTGTTCGGGAAGATCTGCCGTCAACACAACTGTATCAAGTTCTTTTATCATAGCCGCCTCAACTTCTTTAGTGGAACCGCTGTAACAAAATGCGGAATTTCTTCGCCAGTTTCAATGAACCAAGCAGCGCGTACGTTCACGCTTGTTCCCGATGGTGTTTCAAGCAATCCGTCAATCACACACCGTTTACCAAAGGGAGAATCTTCAACCTTCGTTAGCTCGTTGGTGAAAGCATGCAACTTCAGAGCATCAGCCATCACAGTCCATTGGGCAGGCGTGAAGCCAAAATCCAGAAAAAACTTGCCTTCGACTTTCCGCTTGGATGTTCAGTGGACAGCAGATACTCAGTTATCTTTCGTCGAGCAACAATTGCTCGTTCCACATTCGGAAGCTTCAATTGACTCTCTTTAGGTTACTCTCCATCCACTCGCACCGCTCCACCCAATCATTCACCTCGTTCTTCGCAACGTCGGTCGCAACGAAATTCAGCGACTGCCAGAATGCACCCTTGGCATCCTCAAACTCTTTCAAGCGAAAAAGAGAGTACCCCAACATCTTCAGCCGAAATGCTTCGAGCGTCGCATCGGTGGATTCTCCGAAGGTCGAAGACTCGTCGAAGACCCGACCCGTTGGGACTCGGCGAGAGTCCATTCGGACTATTTTGAACGAACGAAGAGTTTGAACAACTTCGCTGTGGCGGTTCTGCCGTTGAATAGTTCTCGTTTTCAAATATTCGGTGAGCCGGTGCTCATGAGGTGTAAAAGCAGAGTCAAGAAGCGCCAGCCTGAGCGAGTCGCCCATGTCGGAAAGAAAGTATTTCAAAAATGTCTGCCGTTTCGTTGAATCACGAAGCGCGTGCGTGCGAAGCAGCGCGGCTTCGGTGAGTCCATCGGAAATGTTCGCATCGCCCACACGCGCATACAATCGGTGCGCTTCATTCAACTTGCCCTTTCCCCAGAGCGCATCGCCGATGATGAGAAACAGCGGCAAGAACTGATTGGGTTTCCGGTCGTTCGAAATAATCGTGTCGAGCGCGGCAGTAAGCGCGTCGTACTGACGAAGCCGAAGAGAACTTGTGAGCATCCCGTTGAGCGACTCGTAGCTCTTCGTTTCGGCGTACGATTTCACAAACAGCGTCTGCGCGTCGGCGTAGTTTTTCTCAGCCAAAAGTTTTCTCGCCTCAGCGTTTCTTGCCGCGACGACTCGCGCGCACACTTTCTTGAAAATCGGCGGACGACGAAACAAGACATCAACCGCTGCAAAGTCATTCTCGGCAACGGGAATGCCCTCAAGAAATCCCTTCCAGTCAGTGATCAACGCGTCAAGAGATTTGTGATACAGCGCCTCGTATTCATTTGTTCGATAGAGCAACATCATCTTCCGCATCCCGTATGTGTCAATCAAATATCTGCAGAACGAACCTGCAAGCACATAACTGATTGACGATGACTGCGACGCGAAGCCGGTGAACAACATCAGTCCGCGAATCTCAGGCGCAACGCCGGCTTTGTGCATCGCTGCGGCGTATTGATGGAGGGTCCGGTTGCCAAAGCGCCAATCAATCGCTTCGGCGAGTCCTTCGACAAGTCCTGTGCTCACACTTGCCTTGATGATAGGCAGACCGAACGGCGCGGCGAGCACGTGGACAAGCTCGTGTTTCAACGTTGCATCGAGCGATTGCTTGGTGATGTGAATCTGCCCGCTCCATGGCTTCGCGATGTTCGTGTTGCCTGCGCCCATCAAGCGCTGCTTGATTTCGCTCGACGGATAAATGTAGGATTCGATTTTCTGAGCCTTTGGCTCGCCTTTGAAAGGAAGTACGAATGCGTCCGAGATTTGCTTGAGTCGAAACTCATGCTCGGCAGCAATCCACTGCATTTCATCTTCATCATACGATTCTTTTGAATAGAAGATGATAAAATGCTCGGTCGCAAGTCGCTCGCCCAATTGCTTTCGAATATACCTGCTGCTTGAATCGAATCCCAACTCGCCGCGAAACCACCACGTGAGTATTACGAGTGTTGCTATCCCAGCCGTAACGAAAACAGACTTTCCCTGAATCATTGCATTCAACAAGGCGGCGCCTTTCTTCCACGATGTGTTGCCGACACTCGTGTTTGCCAGAATCAACGTGGTCATCCAAACGAGCGCTGCCGCGAGGATAAGCGTGAGAATTCTGAACAGCACGAGAGGTCTGCCTATTCCCAACACTTCATCGTACGTCAGTCCCGGAAAGTACCCGTAGAAAAAATTGTAGGAAAAAATCGCGGGTGTGAAATAGCCAACGGCGAGAACTTCAGCAAAAGTTATAAGAACAATCGCAACGAATGCCGTCTTTGCCCAGCCATAATGCACCGCGCAAAAAAAACCGAGTGCCCACGAAAACACAACACTGACAACGGGAATGAGAAGAAAAAATACGAAGCCTTCGAGCAACGAACAGTTCTTCACGAAGAACGCGTTCGTGAGCATGACTGCAAGAGGGATGATGAGAAGGCTAAGGTTGAGAAGAAGAGATTGTTTGAACGACGACAAAACTGCGGCGGTTGGCTGCTGGCTATTCGTTATTAGCGTGTATGATTGTCTGACTGACGTGATGGTGAGAAAGCCGGCAACGAAAGTGCCAAGCAGCGCAATGACGACCGAAAATTCGTAGCCGAGATAGTTGAGGAGGGGAAGTTGGGTACAAACGAGGGAAACAACAAGGTACAATATGGCGGACGTTCGAAACTTTAGGAGAGGACCCATGAAAGGCTACTTTTTGTTTGCCTGACGAAATTCATTTACCAATTCCCTGACGCGTGCACTTCGCTGCACAATTACAGCAAGGGTATCAGGACATGACTCGAGCATATGCTTGACTATTGCGCGACTCTCGTCACGAAGCTTCGGGTCTGTCATTCCACCAAAACTCCGGTATATTATCATTTCACTAAGATTCTTGAATATCATTCCTTCAGCAGCGTACGAGTTCTTGCAAGCGAGCTGGTTCCGTGCTTCAAGAAACTTAGTAGAATCGGGATTCAAGGTCTTCAGCAATGAAGCTAGATAGTCGGTTGTATCTCTCTTCTCTGCATCCAGTATCCGACGAATGTACTCATCTCTCCTTTTTTGAGGCAGAAACAGACTATCACGTTTTAGCGCCTGCCAGTCCGCTGAGGTCGAAGTATCAACGCCAGTCACAAAATAGATGCCTTCGAATCGTATTGCAAAGATTGAGCCTTTCAGTTTTGTTCCTTCAAGAAACGCCCCGTGCAATAGCCAAGAGGTAGTATCATATGGCCTGAAGTCCGTATGGGAAAGCTCAGCGCCGTTCAACTGCGCATTGACAAGATAAGCGCCGTTCAAATGCGCCCTGAAAGATCAGTGCCGTTCAACTGCGCCCCTGAAAGATCCGCACCGTTCAACTGAGCATTAAGAAGGTACGCCCCGTTCATCTGCGCCCCACGAAGATCTGCACCATTCAGCTGCGCGTGACCAAGAACAGCGCCGTTCAACCGCGCCTCTGGAAGAACAACGCCGTTCAACTGCGCCCCTGAAAGATTAGCGCCGTTCAACTGTGCATCAAAAAGATCAGCCTCATTCAAATTCATTCCCGCGAGCATAGCACCGTTCAAGTTCACCTCCCGCAAGTCGGCTTTCAGCAATCGCGACTTTGAGAAGTTTGCAAGACGCAGATCTCTCCCTCGAAGGTTCAGTCCCTGAGTGTGCTGCAACCACGCACTGTCTAAACTCCAGCCTTTTTGCAAATATGTTGCTATGATAACATCGCTTGGTCCGGCTTTCACCAGCGTTCTCTCGGTTACGCTGAGGTGCGGGATGAACTCCCCGAAATCCCTGACCTGTTTGCGTTCAAACCAATCACTCTTTATGAGAATCACGATCACGAGATACAGAACAGAGAGAAGAATAATAAAGGCGTTGGAAAGTGAAAAGAATGGAATGCCAAGAGCGCGCAATCCCCTTGGCGTTTTTCGCAACAACAGCAGGGGCAGTAAGAACAGATGGAGAATTCTCTTCGGAATGGAACCGGAAATCCAATGACGGATTGCCGCAACAACACTCTTGAAAAATGTCCTGAACGCGTTGACGTTCGCACGGAGGAGCCAGAGGAGAAGCTTCTTTCCTGAGTCGTACTCTTCGGTAAGAAGCTGATCGGGATATCGAATGCGTGTCCAGTAAATGACCAGTGCAGACACGTCGAGAATGACGAGCAGAAAATGCCACGCGGTCATCCCAAGATCGTGATAGTCGGCGAAGCGGACCTGCACGAACAAGAGCAAGCTGAGCGGCATGAGGTAGAAAATCATGAAGAACAACATGCGGACAAGAGCATAATTGACCGTCGCGGGCTGAAACAATATCCCGAAGTTGAGCAGGAAGGTCGGGAGTTTCAACTGCTCATCGGCATTGCGGTCAAGCAGCGGCTTGTACGCATGGAGAATGCGTGCGTGCTGCAAGAGATGCAGCAGGAGGTTGAAATGTATGATGAGGAGTATGAGGGGGGCGACAATGAAAAACCCAAACAGAGGCATCTCAACGTCGAGAAGAGGGAGCTTCACTGTGCTTTCAGGCATCAGCAGGGTGTAATCCGTTACCGCGCCGACCGTGATGAGGAGATATGCCTGGAAGAGAAGGAACGAAATGAGGAACCGACCATTATGGGACGAGGCGTCGTTGAGAGCGTCGCGCAGGTCCTTCGCGGTTATCACTTCCGATTGTTGTAAAGGGAACAAGGGCAACCCTTTTGTCAATTATCCTAACTGATGTTACGCAAAACCCACTATTTACTTTTGTAGGGACGTGGGCTTGCCCCGTCCCAGCCTTGAACTGCACAGAAACCGAAGCAGATGTTACGCTCGGTTGGGACACGGCAAGCCGATGTCCCTACAGGGTTTTGGTTTTGATGGGTTGCGTAACATCAGATCCTAAGTAGAAAAATCTGATTGTCGACGAGCAGTCCAATCCGCAATCGACATTCCGAAATCAGCAATTATCAGAACTCCTCCCCCTTCACCCGCTCAATATCTGCGCCCAACGCAAGCAACTTTTTCTCAATCGCTTCGTACCCGCGGTCGAGATGATAGACCCGCAGGACTTCCGTCTCGCCTTCGGCAACGAGTCCGGCAAGAATCAGCGAAGCGGACGCGCGCAGATCTGTTGACATCACCGTTGCACCCGTCAGTTTCTTTACGCCGCGAACGATTGCTGCGTTGTCTTTCATTTCGATGTTTGCGCTCAACCGTTTCAGTTCCGGCACATGCTTGAATCGGTCGAGATAAATCGTGTCGGTGACGATGGATGTTCCATCGGCGATGGACATGAGCGCGATCCACTGCGCTTGCATATCCGTCGGGAAGCCGGGATAGATGACGGCGGTTGCATCAACAGGCTTGATTTGAGTAGGGGCAGTTAACGTGAACCCTGAACCGTGAACCTGAGTTTTGCATCCCGCGTCTTCCAACTTCGAGAGAACTGCAGTGAGATGTTCGGGGTTCACTCGTTCAAGTGTGATGGTTCCGCCAGTCATTGCCCCTGCGACGAGGAATGTTCCTGCCTCGATTCTGTCGGGGATTGTTTCAATATCGGTCGGATGAAGCTCGTCAACACCTTCAATCTCTAACTTATTCGTGCCGATACCGTCAATCCTCGCGCCCATCTTCACGAGAAATTCTGCAAGCGAAGTAATCTCCGGCTCAATCGCGGCGTTCGTGATGAGCGTTGTTCCCTTCGCAAGCACAGCCGCCATCATCACATTCCCCGTCGCGCCGACGCTGGAAATGTCGAAATGGATCTTCGCTCCGCTCAGATGTTTTGCGTTCGCAATGATGTAGCCGTGCTCGATTTCAATCACGGCGCCTAACTTCTTCATTCCCTCAATGTGAAGATTCACTGGGCGCGGACCCCACGCGCATCCGCCGGGGAGTGAGACTTTCGCTTTTCCGTACCGCGCAATGAGCGGACCCAACACGTAAATGGACGCGCGCATTTTTTTTACATGCTCGTACGGAGCTTCGTGCTTGTTGACGCCTCGGGTGTCGAGTTACAAAACATCACCTGTGCGGTCAATTTTCATTCCCATCATCTTGAGCAGGCTCGACATCGTGGTAATGTCGCGCAGGTCGGGAGTATTGTGAAGATGAAACGTTCCGCTCGCAAGCATAGCGGCAGGCATCAGGGCGAGTGACGCGTTCTTCGCTCCGCTGATCGCGACTGTGCCGTGGAGTTTCTTTCCGCCGTGTATGATGAATTTGTCCAAATGATACTCGCAGGATGTTCTGTCTGCCAATTTCACCAAAATCACTCCGAAAATCAAACCGGCAATTTGCTCGGGTGTGCGACATATTTGTAACGCCATGTCATTCTGAACGTAGCGAAGCGGAGTGAAGAATCCATAAACTGCTTTTGTCTACAAGAAGTGGATTCTTCGGTCGCTCCGCTCCCTCAGAATGACGGACCTTGGCCGTGGCTGAATCTTTATGAGCATTCAGATTCTATGAGGCAGTATTGCTTTGCACTTTATTGCTTACAAATATGTCGCAGACCCAATTTGCTCAACCGCTCACCGATGATTTGTTCCGGCACAGTTTCACTTCCTCAACCGGTGCATCGCATCGGCGGGATGAATGGATTGATGGATTGATGGATGAATGGATTGATGGATTGATGGATGAATGGATTGATGGATTGATGGATGAATGGATTGATGGGTTGAAGTGAATTGGTTTTCCGGGTATTCACCCACCCCATTGGAGCGGCACTCCGGTATTCAATGCGTTTCTTCGCCAGGCTTAGGAGGGAACTGAATCAATCGTCATTTCTCCATCTCCTCCACCTTCGTCCTCATCGAATCGAGCTTCGCTTTGAGCTGCGCCATGATCTGTTTGTACTGATCGTCGTTGCGGATGTTGTCTAACCACGGGTCTCGTTGAGAATCATAATAATCCCGATACCCCGCAGCGATTGCGTTTTGCAGCCAGGCGTTTGCTTCTTTTTTATTGCCTTCGATTGCAAAAATAGCAGCAAGATAATGGCGGGGATCGAATGCTACATCTCCCTCCTCGATTTGTTTCTGCTGGAGCGTCCGCGCTTGGTTCAGCAGCTTCCGTCCTTCATTCCGTTTTCCTTCTTTCAAAAGGATATGCCCCAACCCGATGCCGCTGCTGGTTCCCGGATCAGTCGCAAATGAGGGGTTGGCTTTCATTGACCGTTGATAATATTCTTTTGCGAGCGAAAAATTTCCCGTTGCCTCAGCTATCGCCCCGGCATTATCAAGAATTCTCGGATCTTCGGGATGCACGATAACGACTTTTTTCATCAGCTCGTTGGCTTGCTGATCTTTGTTCTTAAGGACATACAGATTCGCCAGATCAATATTTGCATACGAGTAATCAGGCTGAAGTTCTATCGCTTTCATCAACCAGCGTTCTCCCTCGTCGAAGTTGCCCAAGTGTACATATGCGTAACTTATCTGTGTGGCAAGAACAGGGTTCCCTGGAGCAAGAACGAGGGCTTTCTTCAGCCATAGCAACGCTTCGTCGAATCTCCCTTCACTTGTGTAGGTGGTGCCGATGTTTCCCACAGCGCCAAAGTAGTTTGGGTTGAGATCAATTGCTTTATGATACGCTTCAAGCGCTTTGTCATATTTTCCATCATATGAATAACAAATCGCCAGGGCGTTGTATGCCTCTGCGGAATTTGTATCCAGCGCCATCGCTTTCTTACTCACCGCAGTTGCAGAATCGAGCCAGGAAATTTCCGCACCGAATCCGTACCTCTCTGCGTATGCATTCCCGAGTTCAGCCCAGGCAAGTGCAAACGCCGAATCCAACGTGATCGCCTTCTTGAACAGATCAATGGCAGTTTCATTATCCTGCTTCCTATTCCGCGAGGCGTACTCGCGCCCCTTGAGGTACCACTTGTATGCCTCGATGTTCGCCGTCGGCTTCTTTTCGATCCGCGCTTTCTCTGCAGGAGTGAGCGCGGCTTCCAGTGCGGCGGCAATCTTCTGTGCAACATCACTCTGGATGGCAAAGATTCTGGAAAACTCACTATCATACATTTCCGCCCAGAGGTGCGCGTCGCTGCCGGCGTCAATCAACTGCGCGGTGATCCGCAGCTGATCGGCAACACGACGAACGCTTCCTTCGAGCACCACGCCTGCGTTGAGTTCCTTCCCGATCTCACTCAGCGTCTTCTTGCTTCCTTTATACCGCATCATCGTCGTGCGTGAGATGACTCTGAGATCGGCAATCTTGCCGAGGTTTGTCAGGATATCCTCCGTCATCCCGTCGCTGAGATATTCATCCCCCGTATTGCCGCTCATGTTGTTGAACGGCAGCACGGCAATAGTTTTGATGTTTGCAGACGCCCGTTGTGGCGGAGGTACGAAGAGATAGACGCCGACAGCCGCAAGCACAACAAGCGCGGCAGTAATAACCCACCGGAGTTTGTCCGAACGGACTCCTTTGGAGGAACGCCTCACGGGCGTGCGTATGATCGTGATTGTTGGTACGCCGCCTCTGTTTACCAGATCAAGATCGGAAATCAATTCCCCGAGATGTTGATAGCGATCGGCTGGATTCTTTGCCAGTGTTTTCGCAACAATTCCTTCAAGTCCTCCGGGAACATCCTTTCGCAACTCCGCAAGGTGCTGTGGCTCCTTATTGATGACTTCAAACATCACGGTCGTCGGATTATCTCCACGGAACGGACATGTCTGCGTGAACATTTCGTACAACACAACACCAAACGCCCAGATGTCGGATCGCTGGTCAACATCATCACCGCGAAACTGTTCGGGCGACATGTACGCCACGGTACCCATCGTTGTGCCGGCAACGGTCAGTCTCGTTCCACCCGAAAGCTTGGCAAGCCCGAAGTCCATGATCTTCACTTGCCCTTCCGCGGTGACCATGATGTTCTCCGGCTTGATGTCGCGGTGGACGATTCCGTGCTGATGCGCGGCATACAGACCGCGTGCAATCTGCATTGCCAGACCGATCGCTTCATCAATCGGCAGCGTTGCAGGACCGATCTTTTCTCTGAGTGTCGTTCCCTTGACATACTCCATTGCGATGAAGTGCTCACCCTCAAACTCATCGATGTCGTAAATGGTGCCGACATTCGGATGATTCAGAGCGGACGCCGCCCGCGCTTCAATATAGAACCTGTCCCGCCGGCCGGCGTCCTGCGCAAGTTCTGCAGGGAGAAATTTCATCGCAACGTCACGACGAAGGCGTTCATCATGGGCTTTGTACACGACGCCCATGCCACCCTCGCCTAACTTTTCGAGAATTTTGTAGTGCGATACCGTTTGGCCGACCAGTCTGCTATCTTTTTGGTGGATCATCGGATTGCCTCATTGGTAATTAGGGGAAACATGATTTTCAACGAGCAAGCCCATCGAATTCACGCCCTACAGAACATACGAACCCTAACGGGGTAAAGGATTGTTTTCAATGAACTTCTGACACGCGACATTAGCTGGAAGCGCAGTTGTCCGAAGGACTCCTTTCGGAGAAAAGTCTGAACCGCAGAGTAAAATGTCATTCTCCCGGTCCAAAGAAAAAGAGAAGTACTAAAAACGCAAATACACCCCATTGAATGTACAGCTTCACGTTCGGGTTCATTTTGCGAACCCTTTCCCATCCCAACGCCAGCCCGATCATCACGGCAATGAGAGCGATGGTGCCAAAGAGGCCTTCGGTGTAGCCAAATGTGTGATTCACTCTCTTGACGAAGTTGAACGACGCGAAGTTTCCGTAGATGAGAAGGAGATGCACGGAATACACAATCAACGATTCGCGTCCAACAAGCGTGACGAAGGATTTCGGGGAGACGGTTTTCCATTTCTCATAATAGAACATACCCGCGCAGAGTATCATCACAATGCCAAGCCGGAGCAGAAAAAAACTCGGACTCGACAGACCGTAGTCATACTGGGCATATGTTGATAATGCTATTGGCTCAATCAACGCAGAAACAACCATCACCAATGGAGCAAACCACAGAACGATCTTGAAGAAACGCGTCTCGTTTCCTTTTTGTTTTGCTTCGACAAAGAGATACCCAACCACTGCGCCTGCAAAAATGAATCCAGCCCAGGGAAAGAGTGGAAAACCGGGAAAATCCGGGAAGTGCATGCCGTTCATGTAGCCGGCAATGGGAAGCGGCAGATGCTTCCGCCAGTCAATTGCCCAGACGATGGGAGAGACAAACGCGATCGCCACAGTGAGTGTGAGTAACGTCCAGTACAATCGTTGTTCGGTTCGCAACAGCAGCAGTATGCCCTGGATGATCAGCAAACTCACGGCGATACATTGCAGCACATCCGCTTGAAAGAACGTTTGCCATGAACGCTCGCTTGCTTCGAGAATCTGTTCGAAATTGAATTTCGGGAGGTGAAGCATATACCCGAGTCCGATGACGAACAGCAGGCGACGAATATTCAGAAGTAACGGCTTGCCGAACGCAAGGTAGTCGTTGATTTTCCGCCGTGTTGTAACAGCATACGCGAGTCCGGACACGAAGGTGAACGCTGGAGCGACGAGTCCGTTGATGAACGTTATCCAGCCGAAGAGCGCCGACGAGCGAATCTCCGGCGAGAGCGTTGCATTCATCATGTGCGTCTCGATCATGACGATCACAGCCCAGCCGCGCAGCAGGTCTATGAATTCGACGCGGGGTTTCCGAGTTGTTTGAGATTTTACCAGGGACGAACCAAGAAGCTGAGGAGCAATGAGCTTGCCAATCCTGCTTGAACAATGCGCGCGGAAAGATAGTAATTTTTTCGCAAGTAATTCCATGCGTACACCAAGCCAAGCATCCCAGTCAACACGAGCAGTGCGACGCCGACGGCTTGATGCGCCGCAAGCGTTTGCCCCACGCGCTGCATCAAGCCCTCATTTGCAGCCGAGCCGTACACGACGAGCATGTGCACGCCGTACACCAACAGCGATGCTTGACCGAGCATCACCAAGTGTTTTGCAGCCAATGGCGGCATGTGCTTCACGTAATAGAAGCATGATGTCACGAACAGAACTATGCCGATCCGAACGAGGAAGAAACTCGGGCTGCTCTTCCAATAATCATGCTCCGGATAGAGCGTGAATGGAAGCAAATCAGAATCAACGCCGAGCGCGACAAGAACAACCGCGAGCACGAGCGCTCCGCGGAAAAACTCGCGTTCCCTTCCGGCGCGGCGCGCTTCGAGGAACAGATGCCCTGCCATCACCCCCGAAAGCATAAACGCCACGAATGGAAACAATGGGAAAATGGACGGCTGCATCTGATTGAAATATGGCGAGAATACGGGCGAGACAATCGGCGCGAAATCAATGCTCCACACTACCGGCGACGCAAGGACGAAAAACATCGCGAGGGCCAGAACCACGATTGCGAAAAGGCGCGTCGTCGGAGTGAACAAAACAATAATCTGCAGGAGCAGCAACGTTGTCCCAACGTTGTGAAGCACATCCGTCTGAAAAAACAACGCAAGCTCTTCCGGCTTTGCCTCGCTCAGAATTTTCTGGAACGAAAAGAAAGGAAAGTGCAGCGCGTACCCGATTGCAAACAAGAGAAGAATCTTGCCGAGCCGCTTCGCGAGCGGCGCGCCAATCCTGCGGAACTCATCCCATTTCTTTTCTGTCGCGACAATATAGGCGTAGCCCGAAACGAAAAGAAAAATGGGCGCTGTAAACCCGCGGAAAAAATCGTAGAGAATAAATTCCCCCGACGCCCGGATCTCTCGCGCCAACACGCTGTCAATGCTGTGTCCCATCACCATCACCACCACGGCAAAGCCGCGCATGTAGTCGAGGAACTGAATTCTTTTTAATGGACTGGCCATAAATGAAAAATCCCGACTAAACGGGATATGCAAACTCCTGCAAATACTTCCTACCGCTACAGACCTTTGGCGATCTGCTCCCTCAGAATAGCTTCCAGCTCATCGAGGTCCACCGGCTTCGTGATATAGGCTGCACCGCCGATTTCCTTGCCGAACTTCTTCGCGTAGTAATCGTCAATGCCCGTCAGAAAAACAAACGGCAACTTCGTGAACTCCTTCTTCACCTGTTGAAAAAGTTCAAACCCGTTCGTCCCCGGCATCACCAAATCCGACACCACCACGCTCGGCTTCAGCTTGCGAATAGCCTTCATCGCTGCATCGGCGCTTTCCGCCGCCTCCACGCTGAACCCTCGATCCTTCAGTCCCGCCTTCGTTGCCGAGAGCATTGCCGGCTCATCGTCAACCAGCAGTACAAGCTTGTCCTTCATCGACATTTCGTCATCCTTTGTGCGTTTTTCACGCTTGTAAATATCTGGCATTTCAGAACTAAATGCAATCGTTGAAGCACTTCACGGGTCGTACAGAGAGTATATCGGCAGAACCACGATGAGGATTTATCTCTGATTTGCTGGAAATATCGAGGTTCGCGCGCCTGCCAATGCAGCGCACCGCTCTCCACTGATAATTGCCCCTTCAATTGTCGCCGGAAAACCTGTCGCAGTCCAATCACCGGCGAGAAAGAGATTCCTGATTCCCGTTTGATGTTGCGGACGAAGCTTTTCTGCTTCTGGTGTACACGAAAATGTTGCGCGCTTCTCTCGAATCACAACGGAGTGCGTTGGAGTTGATGGAACTGCCTCGAACACACCCTGTAAATCTTCAATGGCAATTTGCACAAGTTCTTCGTTCGTGGACTCAACAAACTTCTCCGCCCCGCTGATGACGCACGAAATGTGCCCGCCCGTTCTGATGTCACGATTCATTGTGCGTTTGTTGAACACCCATTGCACGCGGCGGTCAATCAAGCCGACAACGTCGTGCGGCATGAAGTCGCGCTCGAACCAGAGATGGATGGAAATAATTGGGGTGTTTCCGATCAAGTCCAGAGAAGGAACAATGGATTGTCGGATCGATGGCGGCAGGATTTCCAACAGCCGATAGTGAGGCACCGCAAGAATTACTGTCGCGCATGGAACTGTAGAGCCATCTCGGAGCTTGACATCTGTTACACTGTTCTCCTCAATGGACAGTTCGACAACATCCGCGTTGCATTGAACCTTTCCGCCACACTCGGCAAGAAAACTCGCCGCGGCATCGACATACAACTCGTTGAGCCCGACGCGGGGAAGCACAAGCGCCGAATTCTTTCGTCCGCGAAGAAATGCGTGACGCAAGGATTCGACAAACACTTTCGCAGAGGCTTTGCCGATGTGTTCGTTCATGATCGAGATTGCCAGCGGTTCCCAGAACGAGCGTTTTGTTTCTTCGGTTTGTCCGATGGAGTCGAGCCATTGGCAGATGGTCATCGCTCGCAGGTCATGCGTCATGTGGAGATGAAACCCTGCTCGCATCATTCTGAGCTTATCGGAAAAAGAAAAGAGATCTGTTGTCACAATTCCAGAGAGCAAATGCAATGGACTTGGCAGCGCGGGAAGCGTGAACTCGCAAAAGCCTCTTGCGGGGTGATGGAAGTGCAGGGTCGGATTTTCTTGAATAGCGAGGAGGTGTTTGGTGCCGAGACGTTCGAGGAACCGCAACGTGTGTTCGTACCCTGCGATCAAAACATGCTGACCGTTGTCGATCACGTCGCCGGTTGTCGCATCAACGAACGAGTAGGCGCGCCCGCCAAGTCGAGGTTTTTGTTCGAGGACGAGAACAGGAATGTTCCGAGAGGCAAGTTCAACAGCGGCTGCAAGCCCGCTCAACCCGCCGCCGACAATGATGACGGGTTTAGAAGCCGATGATGCAGTGGGCATGCCGCGACACACGAGGCTCGTGCGCGTATTGCAACTGATGGCTCAACCAGTACCGAAATGCGATGAGGAGTTTCAGCGGTTTTGGAATTGCGATCCGTTGCTTGAAGACATTGTAGTTTGAGCGCTCGATGCGCTTTAGGGTATGCGCGTAGATGGACCACATGATACGCGCGGCGAGGAAATAATGTTTGTCTTCATCCCTCAGCGCTTCGCGTGCAACGTCAAAGTACTCGCTTGCGCGGTTGCACTCGAAGCGCATGAGATGAACGAAGTTTTGGGTGTAACGGTTCTGAAGTATATCCGCTTCGGTGACGCCGAAACGCCGCAGGTCTTCAAGCGGAAGATAGATCCGTCCTTTCTTCGCATCATCTTTCACATCGCGGAGAATATTTGTTAGTTGAAGCGCGATGCCGAGATTGATGGCGTATTCTCGCGTCGATTCATTCTTGTAGCCGAAGATCTGGCGGCACATCAACCCCACCGACGAAGCGACAAGATAACAGTATTTTTTCAACTCATCGAATGTTTGGTATCGCTTCTTGGACAAATCCATTTCGACGCCATGAATCAGAGCGTAAAAATGGTCGACGGGAATGTTGAATTTGCGCGCCGTAGCTGCAAGCTGATTGAGGAGAGGGAAGGTTGACTCCGCGCGCAATGCCTTGCCAAGTTCCCGCCGCCAGCTTCGAAGCAAGATGACTTTCTTCGTCTCATCCAAACCTTCGTCAACGATATCATCCGTGTAGCGACAGAACGCGTAGACGGCATGAATCGCTTCTCGCTTCTGCTTCGGGAGAAGCGAAAACGAGTAGTAGAAGCTCGTGTTGCTTGCTTTTGTTATATCTTCTGCGACCGCGTTCATGGTCTATGAAAAAGTGCTCTCAGCAAAATCGAAAACTTGTCCGCCGAAGAAATCGTCGGCCGATGCGAAAAGACATTGTAGCTCTGCCTCTCGATGCGCTTCAAAATCTGCATTCCACCGTTCCACGTGAGCTTGAGCTCGAATCTCAACTGTCGCGTTGCCAGATTCAGCAGCGGTTTGCCTTGCTCGAAGAATTGCCGGGTCCGCTCGACTTGAAATTGCATCAGCGCGCGGAATCGCTCATCATGTTCGCGCCGGAGGTCTACGACCTCGTAGAG
>JANNUB010000456.1:0-18720 GCA_031394795.1 Ignavibacteriota bacterium
CGAAGCGGAATACCGAACGCCGGCCATTACGGACTTCACGCAGCAAGACCCCGACGAAGGAAAACCCGCCAATCAGAAAACAGAAGTCTGGGTCGCGTATGACGACGCGGCGCTCTACATCGGCGCGAGGCTGCACGATACGCATCCCGATTCCATCATCTCGCGCCTTGTCCGACGCGATTTGTTCAACGACATGGATTGGTTTTATGTCGGTATTGATTCGTACAACGATAAGCGGAGCGGTTTCTATTTCGGCGTCTATCCGAGCGGCTCCGTGATTGACGGAACGCTGTACAACGACTCGTGGGACGACAATTCATGGGATGGTGTGTGGGACGCTGCAACAGCAACCGACAGCGCAGGATGGAATGTCGAGATGCGAATTCCGTATTCACAGCTTCGCTTTCCCGAGCACGATGAGTATGTATGGGGGATAAACTTCGCGCGCCAAGTAGAGCGGCGGAAAGAAGAAAGTCATTGGTCGCTCGTCAAGAAAGGCGCGGGCATTTGGGTTTCGGGATTCGGCGAGCTGCACGGCATCAGAAACATCCATCCGCCGGCGCGGTTGGAGGTTCTTCCGTATGTCGCGGGAAGCAGCGAGGCGCTTGTGGATAAGCCGGGCAATCCGTTCCGTTCGAGCGTGGATTTTTTCGCGAACGTCGGTGCGGATATTAAGTTCGGTCTCGGAAGCAATCTCACTGTCAACGCGACGATCAATCCCGATTTTGGACAAGTCGAAGTTGACCCGGCGGTCGTGAACCTCACACAGTTCGAGACATTCTTTGAAGAGAAGCGCCCGTTCTTTATTGAAGGCTCCGACTATTTCAACTTCGGTCAAGGCGGCGCAAACAACAATTGGGGATTCAATTGGGGGGGCAACTCGTTCTTCTATTCGCGTCGTCTCGGACGCGCGCCCCAGGGAAGTGTGAACGGCAATTTCACGGACGTGCCAAACAATACGACGATTCTCGGCGCCGCCAAGATTACCGGCAAGATTGCGGACAATTGGTCGTTCGGCTCCGTGCATGCACTGACGGAACGCGAATACGGACGCATTGATAACAGCGGCGCTCGCTCGCAGAGAGTTGTCGAGCCGTTGTCGTATTACGGCGTCGCGCGGTCGCGCGGCGAGTTCGATGGGCACGCACTCGGGTTTATCGGCACTGCCGCGATTCACGATTTGAACCAGCCCTATCTGCTCGGGAGTTTCAACAAACGAGCATTCAGCTTCGGCGTTGACGGTTGGACACATTTAGACAGCACGAAAGAATGGGTTGTCACCGGGTGGCTTGCAGGCTCGCGCGTCGAAGGCGATGCGAGTCGCATGATTCAGGCTCAGCGTTCCGCGCAGCGCTACTATCAACGTCCTGATCAGGATTACGTGAGAGTAGATAACAACGCAACGTCTCTCTCCGGATACGGAATGCGCTTTGCGCTCAATAAGCAGAAGGGGAATTTCTATGCGAATGCTGCGTTCGGGATCATCTCACCGGGGTTCGACATCAACGACCTCGGCATCACGTTTCGCGCCGACGTCATCAACGCTCATCTCGTGCTCGGCTACAAGTGGTATGAGTCGGACGGATTCTTCCGCAAAAAATTTCTCAACGTTGCCACAGCGCGCAATTTCGATTTCGGCGGACGACGGACAAACGAAGGGTACTTTGTTTTTACCGAGGGTCAGTTCATGAATTATTGGGGAATGACTTTCAACCTCTTTTTCTTTCCTCAGTATGTTGATACGCGCAACACGCGCGGCGGACCGGCAATGCTCACGACGAATGGGTATGGAATTGACCTTGGAGGATACACCGACCAGGGCAAAGACATTTCGGTTGACACGTACATTAGTTTAGGGCGCACGGAGTCCGGGGGGTATCGCTATCAGATTTCTCCGGGCGTCGAGTTTCGACCAACGTCGAATCTGTTCATTCGCTTCTCTCCCGATTACACCCGCGATATAACGATTGCGCAGTGGGTGGGCAACATCACTGATCCGGCGGCAACGCACACGTTCGGAACGCGGCATCTTTTCGGACGACTCGACCAACAGGAGGTTTCGGCGGTCGTGCGCGTGAACTGGACATTCACGCCGAAGTTGAGTTTGCAAGTCTTCATTCAGCCGCTCATTTCCGTCGGCACATATGATGATTTTAAAGAGTTGAGACAACCGAGCACGTATTCGTTCAATCGGTATGGGGAAAACGGAACAACGATTCGCTACGGTATCGACACGAGCAATAACAGGCCGACGTATTTTGTGCATCCAAATGCTTCCGCGCCTACAGACTCGCTCAAGTTCAAGAATCCTGATTTCAACATCAAAGATTTTCGCGCAAACGCGATTCTTCGCTGGGAATATCTGCCAGGCTCGACGTTGTATTTCGCGTGGACGCACGGACGTAGCGACGGAAGAAATCCTGGCGATTTTTCATTCAACAGGGATTTTGGAAATTTGTTCCGCACCGAGCCGGACAATGTGTTTTTGGTGAAGATCGCGTATTGGCTTACACCATCGGCGATAGGATTGTAGGTAAGGTGACCGTCACCTCGCCGCGCGTTCACGCGCAGGTCTACGACCTTCTACGAAGTCGTAGACTCGTAGAGTGACGGTCACCTCGCTTGCCTGTGCATTTAGATGACGATGTTGCGGAAGGAGTTCAGAAGTACGCAAAAAAAAAAGGAAAGTTGACGCGAAGACAGTTGTGAGCAGATTGCTCCGAAGCAACAAAGAAATTGTTCAGGCATTGCAGTGAAGGCAATCGAAGAAGGCTACGCGAAGGATTACCAGGAGTGATAAAGAAGTATTATGAGGCGTTGGAGAGGATGGAGAGGGAGAATTAGAATGCCGTCGTGAGGACATGTACATTGCCTTACAAATAGATTCACCTTCAGGATCGAGTTGGAAACAGCCTCGATCTGGCTTTTGATGGTTTTGAATTTCTCAATACCCGAAATAACTTTCCTTTACTGCGCCCCTTCACCGCCGCGTGATTATTTGTTTTTTCTGACCGTCTATAGAGAACTTGCTTCACCTGTAACAGCGCAATCCCAACTTGCGCTAGAGCGAGGAACAGCAAAATCCACGTTATTTTTTCCATTATCTCGGAAGACCTCTTACTCTCGTTCGCAAGTTCGACAAGTTGCTTAGATAGTTCAGCGTTGCTTCGCGAGTTCTCAAGAATGCTTTGCGAGAGAGCCACATTAGTACCTATGAATTCGGACGTAATCTTGCTTACTTCGATGTTGGTACGTGTGTATTTGTTCAGTTTACCAAGAAGAATCCGGGTAGAATCCAAAAGGGCTTCGGTTCTCACCATGCTTGGTCCACCGCTGACAAATCCCTGACCAACCGCCACACATTGGAAAAGAAGCACGCAGACAGACATAGCTAAGAGTGTTCGCATCACAGTTTCTTTCTTCATGTGGTTTTTCCCTCATTGCCTCATCTTCTCGACATCTCATTCACTAAAGCCCTCACACCTTTCGCAATCTCTAAATATGCTTCGTCCGGATTCTTGTAACTCGTGACCGGTTTCATATCCTTTGGCAAACCCTGCAATCCTGCGTACGGCAAATTCTCGTAATCGACGGAGCGCAACATTATGGGAATCACCTTCGCTTCCCCTTTCTTGTGACGTTCGATTGCATGCTTCACCTCAATTTCCCAAATGTACTTTGAGCTGTTGAAGTCCGAGCTGACAAGCAAGAGAATAATATCGGCTTCTTTCAACTCCCGCTTGATATTGTCATCCCACTCCTCGCCTGGCAGAATCTTGCGGTCGTTCCATGTTTCGATCTTTTCTGCTAGCTTCAATGCGCTCAGATGATTGTCCAACTCGTCTTTCATCGCCTCGTCTTTGTGGGAGTAGGATAAAAAGACTTTCAGTTTCTTCATACGCTTGATTCCTGTTTTTGCTAAGAATTGTTGAATATCAACCATCCTCTTGCTGTTCTTGCAGCGCTCGCGAGTTTCTCCTCCATCCACAAGCTGGCAGAGATATTTGTAGTCAAAGTAATATGGCTCTTTCTCACGAATGCAGACTTCACAGCGGCACGGCACTAATGTTTCTACTTTGAGGTTCGAGTAGTTTGATGTTCGGTGAATGTCATCGAGTTCATCAACGATCCGCGTAAGAAGGTCGCTCGCTTTTTCTCCTGCTGCATCAATCCAGATTTCATTTTCCGAATAACGCTCGCGCACAAATGCCCGCGCCTTGTTTGCATGAGAAAAAATAACTGCGTCGCTCCAGACCTGCGACTCTTCGATCTTGTCATGTAACCGACACGTGAGTCGTGTGACAATTCCCATCGGAAGAAACCTATATTTGTACAGCACGCGATTTGCATTGGGCTCATTCCATGGGTATTCTTCCCCCGCGGGTAAGCGGCGCTGAGGCAGAACATACCGCTTGCTCTCCTTAATACGAAAACAAAGGTCGAAACTTTCCATCAGCCGAATCAGTTTGCCATGCATCCCTTCAAATTCAGGTTTCGTCCAGATTGAAAGTGTATCGTGTTCGGAGAACTCGCCTTGCTGGCTAATCACTTTCTCGTGATACAGCATATCGAAGAACGCATCAATAATCCATTTCGGGCGAAGGAAAACATAGTTCTTCAACTCTATGTCGTCGGGACGGTGCAGGCAGGTTCCGAGAATCGTGAGCGTTGCGCTAAAATCATTGATCAGCGCAGGATCACTCACTCCTTCTTTACTGCACAATGCAAGAAATGTCTTCCATTCAACATAGTATTGTTCCTTCGCAAGCTCCCACAATTCTTTTCTGACATTCACAAATGAAATAGGGTACTCTTTACCGAAATGAGGAAGCAGCTGAGGGTTCGACGCATGGAATGCAATTGCAGCTTTGAGCGTACCATACCGTTCGTCGTTTGCTGAGTTGTTGATGTCCAGTTGATGGAACGGAGAAACGACATTCGGGAAACGTTCGCGAATTGCGGGCGCATTCTGGATCGGCTCGCAGTTTCCCGCCACCTCATTCTGCACGATGAGAACTGGACTTGAGCCGCCGAGCATTTCAATAATGTTGAGCCAGTATTGGAAATTGGTGTTCTGCTCGCGCTGGTTGTGGACAAGTGCATACAGAGCGCTCCCAGAAAGAAAGAACTGGTGTGCGTAGTGTTGAATATTCTGCCCGCCGAAGTCCCACACCCAGAGTTTGAATTTCTCACCGCTTGGAGTTTGCATGGGGAGAAGGTCAACGTCTATACCACGCGTGCTTTCCTCCTGTGCTGGCATTGCTGCGTTCGGGTCTTTCAGTTTGCGCCGAAGCGACGTCTTTCCCGCGCCGCCCTGCCCGACAATGAGCAGTCTCGCCTCAAGAAGCTTCTCACCACCGCGTCTTTCGATCTCTGCAAAGTAACGCAGTATAGCATCGTTCCCCTGCTGCACAATCCCAGGTGGTGGAGAAGCAAGAGGATTGCCGCCAACAACGATTTGCTCGTTGTCTGTGTACTCTGGTGTCGTGTCTCTTAAGTGTTTCCATCTAACCGGAGTTCCTCTTCGTATCAAGGACAATAGCGGCGTCAGGTCCCTGACTTGGTTGTTGCTGAAATCATCTGTGAACAGGTCGTTGCTGAAATCCAAATCAGTCAGCGCCGTCAATTCTTTCAGCGGTGTCAGGTCGTTCACTTTGTTGTTTTTGAAATACAAATGCGTCAGCACCGTCAGTTTCTTCATCGACGTCAGGTCCCACACCTTGTTGCCGTTGAAATTCAACTGTGTCAGCACCGTCAATTCTTTCAGCGGCGTCAGGTCGCTCACCTTGTTGGCGATCAAATACAACCGTGTCAGCGCCGTCAAGTCTTTCAGCGGCGTCAGGTTTCTCACCTTATTGCTGCCGAAAAACAACAGCGTCATCGCGGTCAATCCTTTCAGCGGCGTCAGGTCGCTCACCAGGTTGTCGGTGAAAGACAACAATGTCAGCGCCGTCAAGTCTTTCAGCGGCGTCAGGTCGCTCACCTTGTTGACGACCAAATACAACCGTGTCAGCGCCGTCAATCCTTTCAGCGGAGCCAGGTCGCTCACCTTGTTGAAACTGAAATCCAACCGTGTCAGCGCCGTCAATCCTTTCAGCGGCGTCAGGTCGCCGATCTCCCAGTTGTTGGTCCACTCTCCTGCAGCAATGAGAGTTTTCAATGCCCGTAGGCGGCTTATCTCTTTTGGTAACGCGCTAAGTCGGTTTGACTCACCACTGTTTTGACTTTGACTCAACTCCCGCGTTTGCCAATCCACCCACTCGTTGCTCAGTATCAATGTTTCAATGTTGGTGAGATCAAATAGCTCGCTGGGGAGTTCGGTCAAACCGCAACGCCCAAGGTCAAGGTAGGTGGCATTCTCTTCTTTTGCCTTGCGGATGAGTGATAAGGCGAGATCGGACATGATAGCGTACTCGTTGGTTTTAAGTAATGAGGGATGAAACGCCGAGAATTCTTGTGGGTAATTTCCCGAATTGAAACAAGAAAGTCAATGCAAGTTTGTATCTCCTGTTCCCTTTCCATAGATTTCCATCAACGATGAGTAGGAGATTTCACGGAGAATAAACCATGCACTGGCAAGAAATTCGTACACACTATCCACAACAGTGGCTTCTGGTTGAAGCAATCACGGCGCACACAGAAGCAAGCAAGCGTGTTCTCGACAGACTTGCCGTCGTCAATACGTTTGCCGACTCTGCGGCTGCAATGAAAGAATATTCGCAACTGCATCATGAAGCGCCCGAGCGCGAGTTGTATGTGCTTCACACAAGCCGCGACCAACTCGACATCACCGAACGCAAATGGTTGGGCATTCGAGCGAGTGAGTTAAACTATCTCTACCCGAGTTTATCTAATCCCCAAGAGTAAGCAGTTCTCATATCCACATCACCATCGGGGGGCAGCATGAAATCTTTCACAATCTTTTCGCTGTTCTTCTTTTTCGTACAATCGGCAACCGCGCAGATCGGCCCCGAAATTACGTCATGGAAAATCAACACGACGGGAGTGACCGGCTACAATAATATTCCCGCCGACGTTCAACAGGTTCGCTACTCTGCGGGCAGCGTGTATGTGAAGTCCACGAACATTCCCTCCTTCACAATCGGTCCGTGGCCCGGCAATCCTAACACGGCATCCAATCAGAATTGGACATTCAAAATCACGCGCACGCCGCAGGAGCAAACAGGAACGAAAACCGCGACGCCGCTCGGACACATCGGCTTGTGGCGCAACGGCGTCGTCTTCTTCAATGCGAAGGACGCCATGAGCTACAACAATCAAAACATCTGGCATCAAAACGCGGTGGTGGTCGAAGCGCCGTCGTTCGATGCGTGCAAAGGTCATCCGCAGCAACAAGGTGCGTATCACAATCATCAGAATCCCTCGTGCTTGTACACGCCGAACCCGTTGCAGCACTCCGGCATCGTCGGCTACGCATTCGATAGTTATCCCGTGTACGGTCCGTACGCGTACGCGAATGCGAACGGCACCGGCGGTATCGTCCGCATGAGAACGAGCTATCGTCAACGCACTATTACGCTACGCACAACGTTACCCGATGGAACGATTCTTCCTTCGACGCAATATGGTCCGCCCGTGAACGCAACGTTTCCACTCGGGCACTACATCGAAGATTTTGAGTACGTTGCCGCGCTTGGCACTCTCGACCAATACAACGGTCGCACGTGCGTCACGCCCGAATATCCATCGGGCACGTACGCGTACTTCATCACGATTGACAGCGCGGGAAATTCCGCGTACCCGTACATTCTTGGTCCGGAATACTACGGCGTGTTGGTTCCGGGCAACACGGGCGCCGGCAGCGGGCACATCACGATTACGGAAACGACCATGGTGTACACACCGCCGACCGCGGTCGGTGAAAATTCTCACGCGCCGCGCGAATTCGCGCTTGAGCAAAATTATCCGAACCCGTTCAACCCTTCCACGCACATTGCCTTCTCGGTTCAGGGTTCAGGGTTCACGACACTTAGAGTGTATGATGTGTTAGGACGCGAAGTCAGCACGCTCGTACAGACGTATCTTGAACCCGGCTTCTACAAGACTTCTTGGGACGCTGCCAACCTTCCAAGCGGCATGTACATCTACACTCTGCGCTCGGGCAACTCGGCGGCGTCGAAAAAACTTCTTCACTTGAAATAGTCACGAGCTTCGCATGAAAACTTTTCTGTCGCTTGCTCTTCTCTCTGTGTGCGGCAACTTCACAACGCTCGCACAACAGCGGACTGTCGGACTTTTTCTGAACGACACGACGCTGGCATTTCGCGGCTACACACTTTTTGCCCCGATCACCTATGGAACAACATATCTTATCAACAATGATGGATTGTCGATCAAATCGTGGACGAGCAATTACAATCCCGGGCTTGCTGCATATTTTCTCGAGAGCGGCAATCTTCTCCGTGCGTGTCGCTTGCAGGGACAGAGCTTCGCAGGCGGCGGCGCGGGCGGGCGAATCGAAATGCATAACTGGGACGGCAGCCTCGTGTGGCAATACGAGTACGCGAACGCGCAGCATCTCCAGCATCACGACATGAAGATGCTGCCGAATGGAAACGTCGTCATGATTGCATGGGAAGCGAAGACGTCGGCGCAAGCGATTGCCGCCGGAAGAAATCCGACCCTGACTCCGGCAAATGGTCTGTGGCCCGATCATCTCATCGAAGTGAATCCGGGCGGAACAATTGTCTGGGAATGGCATGTGTGGGATCACCTCGTTCAAGACTTCGATGCAGCGAAGCCGAACTACGGCGCCGTCGCGAATCATCCGGAACTCATCAAACTCAATTACGTTCAGGGCACGCCGGTGCGCGATTGGAATCACATCAATGCGATTGATTACAACACACGATTCGATCAACTGCTTGTGAGCGTTCACAATAACTTCAGCGAAATTTGGGTGATCGATCACAGCACGACGACTGCCGAAGCCGCCGGGCACACGGGCGGACGCTACGGGCGCGGCGGTGATTTGCTCTACCGCTGGGGAAATCCCCGTGCGTACAATCGCGGGGCGACAACGGATCAAAAACTTTTTCAACAACACGACGCCCAATGGATTGCTTCCGGTCTGCCGGGCGCGGGCAACATATTGATATTCAACAACGGCGTCGGACGCCCGGGTGGAAACTCCTCTTCGGTTGATGAAATCATTCCGCCGGCGGATTCGCTCGGCCGCTACGCGCTCCGTTCCGATTCGACATTCGGTCCGACGTCGGCAACGTGGACATACATTGCGCCCACGCCGGGCGATTTCTATTCCTTCAATATCTCCGGCGCGCAGCGACAACCGAACGGGACGACGCTCATTTGTTCCGGCGAGCAAGGAACATTTTTTGAAGTAACCCCGCAGCGACAGACGGTGTGGAATTACATCAACCCTGTCGTGAGTACGGGACCCGTGTATCAGGGAGATATGATTCTGTCGGGTGCGAACACGGTATTCAAGATTCGGCGTTATGCGCCGGGCTATTCAGGGTTCAGCGGACGAACGTTGACGCCCGGCGGAACCATCGAGCGTTACCGAACGCAGGCGGTTGATGAGTCCGAAACTCCGCAAGCGTTCGAGCTTCATCAGAATTTTCCGAATCCGTTCAACCCAACAACGAACATCGGGTTCAAGGTTCAGGGTTCAGGATTGGTATCGTTGAAAGTGTTTGATGTGTTGGGAAGAGAAGTGGTGACGCTTGTGAACGAACAACTGACGCCGGGAAGCTACGCGGTGAGGTTTGACGCCGGTAATGCACCCAGCGGAATATTTTTTTACAGATTGCACGCCGGTGGATTCACTGCGACAAAGCGGATGATCTTGTTGCGATAGAAAATGCAAAAGAAAACTCACACCGTAACCATTATCCTATTTTCGAGTCCCTCCGTCATAGTCTTGCCACTCTCTTGCTTGAAGGTGGAACTGATCTCTTGAGCATTGGAGTATGCAGATTAATTCCGAGAGCTTCGGCTATCCCGCATGGCTCTGTTGGATAAGCGCAGGGTTTCTGGTATTTTGTTGCGGGTAATAATTGTTATCGGCAACCCGTTGGCGACAGTGCGACTTCAAACTGACGAATAAGAAATGAGCATCTTTACAAACTAAAATAATACGATAATGAAGACAAAAACGATTTTGATTTTCGCATTTCTCCAAATGCTGGCTTCAACGATTATATCTGCTCACCCAGGTTCTGGGATTGTAGTTGATAAATATGGACAGTTTTATTTTACCGATACAGGCAAAGGTGTTTGGAAAATTGATGCGCAAGGTAAACTCACATACTTGCCCGCATCAAAATTTCACTGGATGACTATTGATGCGATTGGATACTTCGCAGAATCACCGAAAAGTTTCGGAGAGTATTTTGAAAGAGTAACACCACAAAGCACCAAACCTGCTCTTATTATGTGTTCCGATTTTCCTCTTGTTGTTGGCAAGGACGGAAACATTTACTATGCAGATACCCGACACAGTTCAGCAAAAATTGTCCGAAGAACTCCTGACGGAAAAGAATCAGTATTAGCAAGCGATAAGACATTTGAATTCATCAGCGGTATTGCTGTCGGTGCTGACGGCTCACTTTATATCACCGAGAGAAGTAATGCTAACGCCAACACAATCCGCAAGATTACAATAAATGGAACAGTATCAGTCATTGCAACCTTTGTTGACAAAAGTGCCAACGATGTGCCATTGGAAACAGTGCCTTCCTATTGTCGTGGATTGGCTGTTGACTCAACAGGGACTATTTATGTGGCTGCAACGGGAAGTCGTAGCGTCCTCAAGATTACTCCCCAAGGTAAAGTAACAACTATTCTTCAGTCAACAAGTCCTTGGACACCGACAGGTGTTGCAGTATTTCACGGTGAAGTGTATGTGTTGGAGTGGCACGATGTAACTCCTGAAAATTTGGAAGTGCGTAGTGCGTGGATACCGAGAGTGAGAAAAATCGGACCTGATGGAAAGACAACAACTATTGCAACTGTATCGCGTAATTGACCATTAATGCAAACTTGCAACGACACAGCTTCGTGGCGAAAGTCGGATGATGCCGATAACATAAAGATTAAAAGAAATAAAAAAAAGAAGGGCTTTGCTCGGTAATCAAAGAGTTGAGCTTCTAACAAACAGTGTAGCGTAAACAAACATGAGTGCATCTAAACCCTTCTTTTTTTTACTTCTTTAATCCCTTCTTCGTTAGTGGCAAAGCTATGACGACAGTGGAGATTTTGTGAACGAAGAGTCAGAACGACAAGATATTTCAAAGTTCTACACGCTCACCGAAGTAATTACGGCTGAGAACTACAAGACTGAACTTCTGAACTGGGTTTTCGACATCGTGATGAAATAAGCTAACAAGCGACCTCCCTTGAAACTCCTCCCCCTCAAAAAAAACAAAAAGGATAGCACGCACACCCCCAACACACTGGCGCGCTATCTCTTCGCGAGCTATCCGCAGTATCGCGTCGAGCAGCTTCGTCCGCAGAATTGCAAACATGATGTGATTGTGCCGGAGCTTCTCGCGATTGTCGAGCAAAGCAATGGACTGTTCAAGCTTGAAGAACTGGGCAAGTCGCTTGAGGGACGAAGCATCAATCTCGTTTCATGCAGCAACGGTCGAACGCGCGTACTCCTCTGGTCGCAGATGCACGGCGATGAGACGACGGCGACGCTTGCACTGATGGACATCTTCAATTTTCTCGTGAAGAGAATTGATGAAGAGAAATGGATTCGCGAAATGCTTGAAGAAACTTCTCTGTATTTCATCCTTATGCTGAATCCTGATGGAGCGGAACGCGTTCAGCGGCGAACGGTGCAGAACATTGATATGAATCGCGATGCGAAGGTTTTGGCAACTCCTGAAGCGAGAATCTTGCGAAGCGTTCAGCAAAAGTTGAAGCCGCAATTCGGTTTCAATCTGCATGACCAAGAGCCGGCAACCGTCGGCGAGACGAATGAAGTCGCGGCGATTTCTCTGCTCGCGCCGGCGCTCGATACGAAAAAATCGGCGCCGATGGTGCGGACGCGAGCGATGCGCGTTGCCGCGTTGATCGCGCGCGTGCTCTCGCAATTCATCCCAAAAAACATCGGGTGCTATCCCGACGACTACGAGCCGCGGGCGTTCGGCGATAATTTTCAATCGTGGGGAACGAGCACGGTGCTGATTGAATCGGGGCACGCGATGAGCGACCCGGAGAAGGATTTCATTCGCAGGCTGAACTTTGTCGGCATTCTTGCCGCGTTGCGCTGCATCGGCAACGGTTCGTATCAGGATGCCGAGCTGGATTTGTATTCTGGGTTGGGCGAGAATCGAAAGAATGTTTTCGACATCATCATCAGGAATGTTTTGCTTTTGCATGAATCGTGCCTGCACGCCGAAGTGCCTGCCCGTCCGGTCGAAGACTCAACTCGTCGAGCAGGCGAGCGTTTCGGCACGCAGGCGTGGTCGCACTCGGTTGATGTTGGACTCGCCATCAATCGCCAGTTGGCGTACAATTCTTCGAGCACGATCGTGACGATAAAAGATATTGGCGATTTGAGTACGTTCGTCGGGCTGGAGACGATTGATGCGCACAAGCGGCGGCTGAATTCTTCGTTCATCGTGTTGGAGCAGAATATTCCGCTGGCGACGATGTTGGATGAGTTGCAGATTCATCGAGGATGATTTACAAGTGACACACCCCTAAATCCCCTCTCGCCTCCACACCATCCAGCCGCATAGAGGGACTTTTGGGATGAGCGGGCGGAAGGGCGGCTGAACTTCTGACGATGTAGCCCGCTCGGCTTCCCCGAAGGGGTCCTTCGGACGCGGCACGGGCGCCTCTTTCCACGACAACGACGCGTCGAAGCCCAAAAAACTTCCTTGAAATCTTCACCCAATCAGAGTATCTTTTCACCCCGACTACGAGCAAAAACAGATGCGATAAATCCTCGACGGTTGATTTGCGCTTCGTCGGGCATGTCCCCAACAGATCATCTCACAGAAGCATCAACTCTCAAGAAGGAATCTTTCAACGATGGTACATCCAAACGACGTAAAAAACTCGCGCCTGAAGGCATGGGTCGAACAGATGAAACAACTGTGCAAGCCGGACTCGGTGTATTGGTGCGACGGCTCGGATGCGGAGTACAATCAGATGTGCGAGACGCTCGTCAAGGCAGGGACGTTCAAGAAACTCAATCCCGAAAAGCGGGCGAACAGCTACCTCGCGGTCTCCGACCCAAGCGACGTTGCGCGCGTCGAAGACCGCACGTTCATCTGCAGCACACGCAAGCAGGACGCGGGTCCCACGAACAACTGGATGAACCCGAAGGAGATGAAAGAGACGTTGACGGAATTGTTCGACGGATGCATGCGCGGTCGAACGATGTACGTCGTGCCGTTCAGCATGGGTCCGCTCGGCTCAAACATTTCACACATCGGTGTGGAGGTGACCGACTCGCCGTACGTTGTCGTGAACATGAAAATCATGACGCGCATGGGAAAGAAAGCGCTCGACGTGTTGGGTGACGGCGATTTCGTTCCGTGCCTGCATTCGGTCGGCATGCCGCTCGCGCCCGGACAAAAAGACGTTACGTGGCCCTGCAACAAGGAAAAATACATCGTGCATTTTCCCGAAGAGCGGGCGATTTGGTCGTTCGGAAGCGGCTACGGCGGCAACGCGTTGCTCGGCAAAAAATGTTTCGCGCTGCGCATCGCATCGGTAATGGCGCGTGACGAAGGCTGGCTCGCCGAGCACATGCTGATTCTCGGCGTCGAAGCGCCGGACAAAGAGAAGACGTATGTCGCCGCGGCGTTTCCAAGCGCGTGCGGGAAAACGAATTTTGCGATGCTCATTCCGCCGACAGTTTTCAAGGGGTACAAAGTGACGACGATTGGCGACGACATTGCATGGATAAAAAAAGGGGACGATGGAAAACTCTACGCGATAAATCCCGAAGCGGGATATTTCGGCGTTGCTCCGGGAACGTCGGACAAATCCAATCCCAACGCGATGGCGAGCATTCGCGCGAATACGATCTTCACCAACGTCGCCCTCACGCCGGATGGAGATGTGTGGTGGGAAGGAATGACGGACACGCCCCCGTCGAGTTTGATTGATTGGCGCGGGCAAGAGTGGACTCCGACAAGCGGCCGTCCTGCCGCTCACCCGAATGCGCGTTTCACTGCGCCCGCGCATCAAAATCCCGTCATTGACCCAAGCTGGGAAGATCCGGCAGGCGTCCCGATCAGCGCGTTCATTTTCGGCGGAAGAAGAAGCTCAACCGTTCCGCTCGTGTATCAAGCAGTGAACTGGAATTTCGGTGTGTACATGGCAGCGACGATGGGCTCAGAAACTACTGCCGCAGCCGCGGGGCAAGTCGGTAATGTCCGCCGCGACCCGATGGCGATGCTGCCGTTCACGGGCTATCACATGGCGGATTATTTCAACCACTGGCTGCAGTTCGGGCGGAACATCCCGAACCCGCCGCGCATCTTCGGCGTGAACTGGTTCCGCAAGGACGAGAATGGAAAATTTGTGTGGCCCGGGTTTGGCGAGAACATGCGCGTGCTGAAATGGATTGTTGACCGCGTGCACGGACGCGGCTACGCAATCGAAAGTCCGCTCGGCTGGATGCCGCGCTACGAGGATTTGAACTGGGAGGGATTGGACGGCATGACGCTGGAGAAGTTCGACAAAGTCATGTCGGTGAACAGCGAGGATTGGAAGAACGAGATTCTCTCGCATGAAGAATTGTTCGCGAAGATGTACGACAAATTGCCGCGGGAGTTTACGTTCATGCGCGAGTTGATACTTTCGGGACTGTGGCGCTCGCCGGAGAATTGGAAGCTGGCGCACGAGTAACTCTCTCTAAACCCTGAACGGAGCGAAGCCCTGAAAGGGCGAGCGGAGTGAAGGGGATCCACCGCGAGTCATTTTGCGAACTGTTTTCTTGGGGAGATGGATGGCCCCCTGCGTTTGTCAGGGGGCTTTTGTATTATGTAGATCATCAGGAGATTCTTACTCTGACTAAAGGGAGTCGCAAAAATTGAAACATCCAGATCCTTCGCTTCGCTCAGGATTTAGAGTGTGGGGCACCGACATTGACCCCGAAGCCAAAGCGCAGATGGACGCCGCGATGTCGCTTCCCGTTTCTGTCGGTGGCGCGCTTATGCCTGATGCGCATGTCGGCTACGGCTTGCCGATTGGCGGCGTGCTCGCGACGGACAACGCGGTGATTCCCTACGGCGTCGGCGTGGACATCGCGTGTCGGATGATGCTGACGATTTTCGATGCGCCGCCGAAACTTGTCCAGACGCAGGAAGAACTCTACAAAAAAGCAATTGAAGAGAACACGGTCTTCGGCGTCGGTGGCGAATGGAAACACCGCAAGTCACACGACGTGATGGATGAAGATTGGAACGTCTCACCCGTTACAAAAGAAATGAAGGGCAAAGCGCACAGACAACTCGGCACTTCGGGTTCGGGAAATCATTTTGTGGAGTTCGGTGAGATTACGTTTGAGGAGGAAGCGCTCGGCATTCCTGCCGGCTCGTATCTCGCGCTGCTTTCGCACAGCGGGAGCCGCGGCACAGGCGCGCATGTCGCGGATTACTACACCCGCGTTGCCAAGCAGAAACATCCCGAGCTTATCGGCGCAGCGCGCAATCTTGCATGGCTCGATGTGGACCAGGAAGGAGCTGAGTATTGGGCGGCGATGGAGCTGATGGGAAAGTACGCATCCGCGAATCATCACCTTATTCACGAAGCCATCATCAAGTTTCTGAAGCATGATGTGTTGAGACAAATTGAAAATCACCACAACTTTGCGTGGCGTGAAAAGCACGGCGGACGCAACGTCATTGTCCATCGCAAAGGTGCGACGCCGGCAGGCAAGGGAGTTCTCGGCATCATTCCCGGCTCGATGGCAACGTTGGGCTTTCTTGTCGAGGGACTCGGCAACGAAGCGTCCCTTGCTTCAACATCACACGGTGCAGGACGGAGGATGTCGCGCAAGCAAGCGTCGAAGACGTACACGTGGAAGGAGACAAAAGAATTCTTGGAGAAGCAAGGCGTAAAACTCATCTCCGCCGGCCTCGACGAGGCGCCGTGGGCGTACAAGAACATCAACGACGTGATGAAGGCGCAGCTCGATTTGGCGCGACCGATTGCGAAGTTTATGCCGAGGTTGGTGAAGATGGCGCCGGCGGGGGAGCGGCCGGAAGACTAAGGTGATTACGCTGAGTGACTACGCTGATTGCGCAGAGGTGATTACGCGGATTTCGCGGATTGATCGCTGAAGTCTTCGCTGATATCGTATGTGTTCGATCTGCGTAACCAGCGAAATCCACAAAGCATGACCCTCGGAGCACGGAAGAGCACCCCAATGAAAACCGGAGACCATTACCCGCACTCAGACCTGACGGAAAAAATCATAGGTGCCGCGTTTACTGTGCACAATGAATTAGGAAGCGGATTCGTTGAGAAGGTGTATGAGAACGCCCTCGTTATTGAGCTTCGGAGCAACCTTATCGAAGTGGAGCAGCAGGTGCCGGTGGAAGTCTCATACAAAGGGCAGCCTGCTGGAGAGTTCGTTGCCGATCTTGTTGTTGATCGCAAAGTGCTCGTGGAGATCAAAGCGGTAAAAGCTCTTACACACGAATTTGAATCAAAACTCATTCACTACTTGAAGGCGACGGGAATAGAGGTTGGTCTCTTGCTGAACTTCGGCGAAAGCGTGGAGGTGCGTCGAAAGATCTATTCGAAGCCGTGAGGTAATTGAATTGATTTTCGCGGTTTGAGATGATTACCATCTGTGGTCAATCAGCGAAATCAGCGTAATCATCACCCAATTAACCATTCTTCACAAAAACCGCGTTGCTTCTATCGGCTCGATTCCGTATTTTGATTTCCCACAAATTCAGTAAACCTTTAGGGTACTCCGATGTTTGCAGTTGTTGATATTGCAGGAAGCCAGTTCAAAGTCGTGGCGAATGACAAGTTGCACGTTCCGTTGTTGAAATTGGAAAAGGGCGCGAGCGTTACGTTCGACCGAGTATTGATGTTTGGCGACGACAAGAACGTGAAGATCGGCAATCCGACGGTGAAAGGCGCGAGCGTTTCGGCGACGGTACTCGAACACGTGAAAGCGGACAAGGTGATCGTATTCAAGAAGAAACGCCGCAAGGGGTATCGCGTGAAAAAGGGTCACCGTCAGGACTACACGAAAATTGAAATCACGAATATTGTGAATTAGGAATTCAGGAGTTTTCAGATGGCACACAAAAAAGGTGTTGGCAGTTCTCGCAACGGACGCGACAGCAACGCGCAACGTTTGGGCGTGAAGCGTTTTGGCGGCGAGATGGTGACTGCAGGGAGCATTTTGGTGCGGCAGCGCGGCACGCCGTTCCGTCCGGGTACGAACGTCGGCATCGGCGGCGACGATACGTTGTTTGCACTCGCGCACGGCAAGGTGCAGTTCAAAAAATACGGCAAGGGCAATAGCGTCGTCAGCATTGTTCCGCAGCCGATGAAAGCGGATGCCGCAGCATAGATTTTCCATGAAATGCCCGTCTCAAGTTCGAGACGGGCTTTTTTGTCTCGTCAGCTTTTCCTCTCTGTTCTTTCTCAATCCCTCTACGAGGTCGTAGACCCGTTCCTATCTCAAACTGATTTCCATAAAACTATTGTAGGAGAATCGAATCATGAAAATTACCGTCATAGGCGCAGGCAACGTTGGCGCGACATGCGCGCAGCGAATTGCAGACAAAGAATTGGTGAATGAACTTGTGCTGGTGGATGTGATTGAAGGAGTGCCGCAAGGCAAAGGTCTCGACATGTACGAAGCGACGCCGGTCGAGATGACCGACACGCGCGTCATCGGAACGAACGGCTACGACGAAACCGCGAACTCGGACATCATCATCCTTACCGCAGGCATCGCGCGCAAACCGGGCATGAGCCGCGACGATTTGATGAACACAAACACCGCGATCGTCAAAAGCTGCACGGAACAAGCGGTCGCGAAATCACCGAAGGCAATCATCATCGTCGTGTCGAATCCACTCGACGTGATGACGTACGTCGCGTGGAAGGTGAGCGGCTTCGAACGTCACCGCGTGATGGGCATGGCGGGCGTGCTCGACTCTGCGCGATTCAGAACGTTCATCGCGATGGAATTGAATGTGTCGGTCGAAGATGTGAACGCGTTCGTGCTCGGCGGGCATGGTGATTCGATGGTGCCGCTTCCGAGATATTCCACGGTTGCAGGCATCCCCATTACTGAACTGCTGAGCCAAGCGACGGTTGATCGCCTCGTGAAACGCACCCGCGACGGTGGGATTGAGATCGTGAACCATCTCAAGACTGGCAGCGCCTACTATGCTCCATCCTCATCGGCAGTTGCAATGGTGGAAGCGATCGTAAAAGACAAAAAGAGGATCATGCCGTGTGCGGTATGGTTGCAGGGTGAATATGGTATGAAGGACACATTCGTGGGCGTGCCGGTGAAGCTCGGGAAAAAAGGTGTTGAAGAAATTATTCAGATCAAGCTGAATGATGACGAGCAGGCGGCACTCGCCAAATCCGCCGATGACGTGAAGCAGTCAATTGCAAAACTGAAACTATAATAACGCCGTCTTTGGAAAAACATGGCTTGTCCCTTTTGGCGGGATGGGCCATGCTTATTTTTTTGGGGTGGCCCCGGTTACTTTTTTAGATCCAGCC
>JANNUB010000504.1:0-5537 GCA_031394795.1 Ignavibacteriota bacterium
GGATGCAGTTTTGAAGAGCCACAAGGTGCAAACTCAGTTGTCGGCTAACTATGGCGCACATATCTTCGCAGAGATTGGTAACGTCTGGTGACCCATGAATCCAAAGCTGCGAATGAAGACTGCGATGGATCTTGGAACTCCTGACAGAGTTCCTATCATGTGTCAGTTCAGCATTGGGCACATGCTTCTGCAACTCAACGTTTCGCCGGCGGAGTTCTGGTTCGATCCTAAAGTGTTCGCCCATGGGCTTATCTCCCTTCGCGAGTTGTATGATTTTGATGGCATCTTGATCAGTCTGTACGGACACAATCCCCATTGGCGTGATGAGGTGCAATCCCGTCGCATGACAGACGAAGGGGAAGAGGTTCTCTGGAAGAACGGCGACAAAACGATTTGTTGTTTTGATGATCTGCCACGACACATAAGCTCAACTGAATACACGAAGCCTAACATCGAGAACGTCCGCGACGCCGATCTGCCGGAAACACTCGACTACATTCCGGTGTCGCAGGGCTTACATTTTAGAATTGATCCCGACCATCGATTCGACATCTTCAAAAGGATCTCAGCGGAAGTCGACACGAAGTTTTCGATGCATGGCGAGATCACATCACCGTTCGACTACTTTCTTGATTATGTTGGTTATCAGGAAGCTCTCGTGGCGTTGATCGAGAATCCGGAGAAGTCGAAGCAGATGCTTACTCACTTTACAGCACTGCTGAAACCGTTAGCGGTTGAAATGTGCAAGACTGGGATCGACGCCATCAAACTCTCCTCCCCGTTTGCGGGAGCGGGCTTCATCTCGCCGAAGTTCTACGCGGAATTCGTACTCCCATTCGAACGGGAAATCGTCCAGTTGGTCAGGCTACAGAATGTCCACATCTATCTTCATACCTGCGGTGCAATCGGAGATAGGCTCAGCCTAATGCTTGCGTCGGGCACGAGTGGTCTCGAGTGTCTCGACCCGCCGCCGCTCGGGAATGTCGAATTGGAAGAGGCAGCCAAGATGATGAGAGGGAAGGCTTTCATAAAAGGGAACATTGATTCGGTGAATCTCTTGCTCTTCGGGACCGACGAGGAGATTATGGCAGATGCAAAACGAAGACTTGATATTGGAAAGTCGAGCGGTGGATACATTCTCAGCACTGCCTGTTCGATCGCACCGAGGGTGCAGAGAGAGAAGGTGCTTCTGTTACGAGAGGCAGTTGAAAGATGGGGATGAAACTACTGTTCTTTCATCTGTTGGATCGTCATTAGTTCATAACGATACAACAATAACAAAATCAACATCAACAACCAAAGCTGGAGTATTACAACGAAGTGATAACGCCTATGTTTTACTCTTCGGTATGTGATATGCTGATGTCATTCGTTCTACTGATTCTGCTGTTTGAACTCTGCCCCAAGGCAGTCGCACAGCATTCGTATTCCGACAGTTCACGCCTGAAGGACCCGTCCTATCTCAAAGAGCGAATCCATGAGATCAGCGACCACGATCTCTGGGAATCGCTTGACCTTGGTCGCAGTGGCTTGGAAAAGGTAGATCGTTTTGTCCGGGCCGGAAATTTCCGCGGTGCCGCGACGGCTTGGGGTGTCTACTGGAAGGGTAAGAAGCAGCCTTTATATATCTCGCAGACCGATCATCTTCTGATTGATACCGAAATGTTAACCGGAGTTCCGGAGTTTCGCAAAGCGATGCAGCAATCTCCGGATGAACGAGACACAATTCTCGCACGTGCCGGGATGATCATGCAGAACATCATCCGGCCATGGGGAGACTACGTGATCGCGTTTGGTGACAAAGTTGACTTCAACACGGAGGTTGGTCAGTCGGGGAAATATGGTTTTCATTATTGGATATGGTCGCGCCCGCTCATCATGGCGGCCGCGCTCACGGGAGATCAGAAGTACACTGCGAAATTTGATCAGCTCTTCAATACTTGGTACGAACAGCGAAACTCCATCATCTCTACAATTCTTGATCTTGATGTGGTGTATTATGAACTTGGGCTGGGCGTACGCAACAGGATGTTCATTGAAAATTATCTGCTGCCGAACAAGGAGAGAACAGGGGAGACGCACGAGCGGATGTTGAAAACTGTCCTTGCCGCTGGTCGGTGGCTCTACGAGTTGCAGAGATGGGAAGGATATCGGCCCGGCAATTGGCAGATTCATGGCTCTTACATGCTCGTCCAACTCGCGCTGGTGTTCCCCAAATTCCGTGAATCCTCTGAATGGCTTCGCATCGGTTTACAGCGAATGTCCGAACATTTGGAGAAAGATTTCTTTGCGGATGGCGGACATTCCGAACGTTGTCCCCGCAATTACACGCAGGCTACATACCTCAGCTACCGTAACCTACATTATCTTCTCGGGGCGTACCAAGTCCGGAAGGATGTCAAGGAGCGGATTCATTCCTCGATAGGGCGTACCATCGACTGGTGGATCACTATGCTGGCGCCAACGGGCGAAATCCCCGCCATCAACGACAGTCACCGCGGTCTTTTTCCCATCAAGATTCTGCGCGACGGCGCTGAATCTTTTGGAAAACCGGTGGCGTATGCCGTTCTCAGGAATTTGTTCGGGGAGCAAAGCAGAGGAGAAGAATCTTTGCCGCAGTACACGTCGCGCCACATGCCGGCATCGGGGTTTTCCGTCATGCGTACAGACTGGTCGCCCGACGCGTTGTACCTGACGGTGAATTACGGACCCGAAGCGGGTTTTCATTCGCATTTTGATCTTCTCGATTTCGAAGTGTATGCATTCGGAAAGCCGTTGGCAATCGATGCGGGGCTCGGACTGACGTACGACGATCCGCTGTACAATCCCTGGTATCGATCGTCGAAGGCGCACAACATGGTTGCGGTCAACGACAGCAATATTGAACGAGCAGGAATTCAGGGAGAAAATATTAAGTGGGGTTCGACACGCTCGCTTGATTTCTTCGCGGGGGAACATCGTGGATACCGCCGATTTGGCGTTTTGTACCGGCGACAGATCGCTTTCGTGAAGCCATTGTACTGGTTCATCCTCGATGATCTCTCATGCACGCGTCAAGGTGATACACTTTCCTGGTATTTCCATTCTCCCGAAACGCTCGTTCCTTCAGAGGCAGGTTTTGTCAGCACTTCAACTCCGGGAATCCGCATTCTGCCTGTTGGACAGAATTTCTCGACGCGAACAGGAAAGGGAATGGCGGCGAGTACGAGAGACCGGATTCCCGGCAAAGTGGAAGAGATCGGTTGGATCAAATTTGATCAGACGGGCATCAAAGATTCTCTCCAACAGTTTCCCATTCTGCTCGCCCCATTCCGCAAGCAAGAAGAGAAACGTTCTGCGGAGAAAATCTCAGATCGACACTACGTTGTGAAATCCGCTGCGTCCGTCGACCATCTTTACTTTACGAATGGAAAATATTCTGACGGGACGATTGAAACGGACGGGGCCTTTGTGCTGATAAGGTTGCAAAGTGGTATCGCTGCAACCTATGCCGTTGTTGCTGGGACGTATCTGAACTACAGAGGAAAAAAACTTTGGAAGTCTGCGACAGCAGCCTCAGCGGAAGGAGAATTCTAAACCTCATGCCGAAAACACTTGTCTCCAGAATTGTGGATACTGTTCCCACTTCATGAAGTTGATTCCCCAGTGCGGACTCGCGCCGGTAGTCCAGCACGTTACCCGGCCTGCTTTGTACGTGCGCGTAGCGAGAAGCGGATACCACTCTCCCTGGCTTTGGATCTCCACAACAGCGTCGCATCCATCTCGCAGCCGTGTTTCATTGAAGCCAAGAAGCGCCGGCAACGTTGACCAGTCGATGCCATTGACCATTGAATGCATCGGTATCGAACATCGAATTTCATATCCAGCTGTTGACTCGATGAGATCGTCATGTGGAAGACAAACAACCGGAAGGGCATGGTGCAGTCTCGACCGTCCCCATCCGCCTTTCCCCAGTTCCCCGCCAAAGCTGTACCATCCGCCGTTCATATGGAAATGTCCACCTCTTGCTATCCAGTCCAATAGAATATCGAAGCGGTCGGGGAATGTTACCGGCCTGTCTCCCCATGCACCACGCTTGAAAAAGTCTGGATGCAACATCAGACACTTCGTTTCCACATCGGCAAAGACGATGGATGTGGCCCATCTTAGCCGTTCATCGAACTCCTCAGGCGACATGTGATATAATTCCCACGAAGGCTGCGAGATCACTTCGGAGTTGGGGATTGTCTGAAGCGCGTCGATGAAAGGTTTGGCGTAATTGAGCATCTCTACATCCTTCTTTTCCGATTTGAAAGGAGATTCGATGTACGTCTGCCCCAGTTGGATGCACCAGTTCCCGACGTGCCAGATATGGATAGGTCTTGAGATGCTCATGTCCAATTCTCTGTCGTATCTTCTTCTGAATAGACAACCGGATTCAACGCGCTTGCAGCGATCTCTCCCGGCTTCATCCCCGGGTGAAACACTTCCATGTCGGTTTTCTGGAACTCGTTCTCCGGTTCCTTGATGCGGGTGCCGTCTGCATAGTAAATGATGGTCAGCACTTCTCGTGTTGCGCCGCTGGTATTCGCATGTGCCGAGTGGACGGTCCATCCCGAATGGAATGTCGCATCGCCCGCTCGTACGTCGTAGGAGGCAAGGGGATATCCCTTTTCATGCAGCAATGATTTGAACAAACGATCCGACTCCTCCGATATGGAAACGGCGGCGAGGGGGCCGTTCTTATGTGAGTTGTTTGCAAATATCATGGTGCCCATATCCTTGGTGAGATCGATCAGAGGTATCCACATCGAAATCGTGTTGGTCGTGTCCAGAGGCCAGTAGAATTGGTCCTGATGCCATGGCGTAATTTTACCTCCGGCCGGTTTGAAGAGAGCCTGATCGTGATACAACCGTACGGCCTTCACTCCCATGAGTCTGGCGGCCACGCTCGCGAAACGTCTCGCAAGAACAAACCGACGTACATGGTCGTTCAGTTTCCAAATATTCGTTACCTGGACAAACAGACTGCTGTACTCTTCGATGCGACCCTGCGATTCCTTTTTTTCAGAAACCTCTCGCAGGGTTTGTTGGATCCTAGGCCGGTATTCTGCAATTTCATTTGATGTCGCAAGTCCGCGCACAAGCAAGTGCCCGTCGCGTTGATATTGCTGGACCTGGTCATCAGTGATTGGGAAGGGTGTGTGGAGCGAATTGTTCGACTGCGGCACTTTTGGAACGCCTCATGTGATTCTTGTGGGAACCGCGACTTGCGGCAAACAAGATGCAGAAAATCTGGCCTGTGCGCAACAGCGAAGCCTGTTCCGATTCAAAAGAGAGTTGACGTGACACAGAGGCTTCATCAATTCGTCATCGTTGCAAGTGTCATTATTCCTTCTTGAGTCGCCTCGCCTCGTGCCAGGGTTCCGGTAATTCGTCCCTCACACATCACTACGATCCGATCGCACATGCCGAGCAGTTCAGGCAGGTCGGATGAGATCACGACGATGCCAATCCCGTCTTGTGCCAGTCGATTGATGTTTGAATAGATTTCATAC
>JANNUB010000529.1:0-2543 GCA_031394795.1 Ignavibacteriota bacterium
CAGATGGAAGTGCCCGATGTTGATCAGCACCCTGTAAAACGTGTTCGGTGCGAACGGCAGGTTCTGCGCGTCGCCTTCGAGGAACTCGATCGCGGGATGGAATTCTCGTGCGCGCAGAATCATCTCTCTTGAGAAATCAACCCCGACTGGAATAGCGCCAAGTTGTTGCACCGCTGCCGCGACATAACCGGGCCCGCACGCGACATCCAGTACCGACATTCCCTTTTGTACATCCGCTGCGTGAAGGAGCGGCGCGATAAATTGTGTTGTGAGAGAAGCCCACACATCATTGTATTTGTGCGCAACCCGCTCCCAGCCGGAATGTTCAAAGCGAGTGAAGTCGTCGATGGGATGATTCATGACAATAGTTGATGTTCGGCTTTCGTCCAAGGTTCTACTGTTGTCCTGACGAATTCTTTGAATCTTGCTTCGTGCTATTTTTTCTCGGTCGGCGTCTCGACAGGCACCAGGTCAAATTTGCCGGACTGTTCTATAAAGAAGATGGTCTCAGAATCCTCTACACCACCGCTTTCATGCTTGTCTCCGCCCGGAATTGAGAGATAAGAGCCAGCGCCATACTTCTTGCCCTTATACGTGTACGCTCCCTTGATAACCACAATCTTCATATCATTGGTGTGGAAATGGAGTGGCGCCTTGAAGCCTGCCGGGAACTTCGTGAATCCGCTGTATGCTCCCTTGGTATTGTCGCCCCTCAGCTTAGCACTCATAATGCCCGGAGGTGCACCTGCAAGCTGTTCCCATTTGAGATCTTCAGCAGCCCAGAGGACTGCCTCTTTCTTCATCTTCTTTTGAGCGGAAGCCTCGGTCGCCGTTAAGAAAACCAGTCCCGCAAGGACCAGCACGATGTATGAGGAGAGTTGTTTCATAAAAAACCTTTCTGTTAGATTGTGTTGGATAGATTAGTTGATTAGGTTGCAGCAGCTTGCGTAGAAAAAATATGTTTTCATGTCATAGTTGTCTCCTTATCTAATGGGCAATTGCACATAACGTCTCCGAAAACTACGCCGCGCCGAACTCTTTGTATTTGATTGAGTGAGGTGTTGAACGAGTTCAACTTATTGTGCCAACCTGAGCTTCAACGACGCCTTGTCAGACAAATCGAGTGTCATTGCTACTGCTGTTAGGCGATGTGGCCACCCTAATTTGTACCCGCGAGCCTTGCTGATTCTATGACGACGATGGGAACCGATCTAGCACCGGGCAAATCTGGTTGATGGACAGCCTTCAGTTTGATTTTGGCAAGAATGTTCCTGCCAACTACGTCATCCTGTTCAAATAGCGAAGCTGTTTTGCCTGGAGCAATAGCGTTCAAGTAGGTCAGCCCTCCAATGCCAGGCTCCACAAAGAGCCTAACAAAGAGGGAGTCATCTGGATCAACATCAGCTTCTTTTGCGCGACCGATGTCGCAAATATCCACCTGCCCAACTTTGAAAACCCCTTCGGATACTTCTCCGATGTGTGCAGAAGGTCGAAGCATCCAACCTCGTAACGAGACTGTACCGGTCTTGCCGGTATCGACTGGAAGCTCCTCTAGGGGTACCGGTGTAGGAGTTGGAAGGTCAGCGACTGTTCGGATTGCTTCTGCGAGCTTTGTTAGCGATTCGGCTGGAGAGGGGGCATTTATGTCAACAGCTTGCAGCCTTCTAATTGGTTCGGGTAGAGCGCTTGGGGTCATTCCTTTGTGACAAATTGGAATCACTTTTTTCTTGGAGAACCAAGCCGCCCCAGTTTCAAAAAGAATCCAAGGGCGACCTACGGACTCGGTGCTTGCAAAAACGAGCATTAGGTGACTAGCCGTTATCGCATCCTCGATGCGCTTGAACCAATCATCACCCGGAGCGATCGATTCCCAGCTTGATGCAAGGAAGACTTCGATATATTGTCCGAATGTCTTTTCCAAGAACTCTTTGGCTCTCGCAGCTTCTGGGTGCTCATCGGCGATGTGGCTTATGAATATCTTCTTCTTATCTTCGCTCATATTGAACTCCTCGTAATTGTTTAGTTTGGGTGGCCATTTCGCCTAACGTTTCGCCGCACCACGCAGCGCCGCCGACAATCGTTCTATCAAATGACGGCGGCGTTGAGTGAGCACTATTCAACATGCCTTCTACAAATGGTGCGGCGTGTTATGCGGAGCGCACATCATAGAGAGATCCTATTCCTCATCAGGTCTGAAGGGATGGGGAATCGATTTCTCTGGTTCCTTCATCGCGTTCTTGAGATAGTCTGTAACACTTCGCCGGAGGTCCACGGCCCATTGAGGTTCTCGAGTTTCATAAAGTATCACGCGTAGATGTCGAAGGTCGAATGGCACATCTTCCAGAACAGCCGAAGTGAAAACAACAGGTTTCTTGGCTGCGTGTGCGAGACCAAGTTCATAGAAAACGTTTGGATTCTTCCCAGTTAAGTCTGCAAGGCTCGCGGGTACAAATTAGGGTGGCCACATCGCCTAACAGCAGTAGCAATGACACTCGATTTGTCTGACAAGGCGTCGTTGAAGCTCAGGTTGGCACAATAAGTTG
>JANNUB010000314.1:0-7012 GCA_031394795.1 Ignavibacteriota bacterium
GGAAGATGCCGCACGCTTCGAGAGTAAATTTCTCAAAACGTCTCGGTTCCTTCGCAAACATCTCTCGCATCTGCTTCTTCGACGTCTTCTTGTGATGCTCTTGCAGCGCTTTCCACGCTTTGGACTTGGTGAGTTTGGACATTGGGGTTCCTTGTTTGATTATCGTTTTGTGGGGTCGGAAGTTTGATGAATATAAAGGAGAAGAATCACAAAAGCTTCGCGAAGATTGTTCACCTTGCTCTTCGTTCATCAAATCTCTACCTTTTGTTTGAACATCACGAGGCACGGCAAATGAATACAATATCCATCGCTCTTTCTGACCAACGGCTCAGCAAATTGGAAGAAAAGGCATCGGAGCTTGGTATGACCAAGGAAGAACTTGTAATTCTCTCCATTGATGACATTCTGAGACACCCCAATGAAGAGTTCAAGAAAATTGTGGATGAAGTCATGGAAGAGAATGCCGAGTTGTACCGCCGACTCGCCTGATGGAGTATCTCAGCCTCAAAGATGTACACTACATTTACGCAACGGTGATGAAACGTTCGGGTGGCTCGTTCGGCGTTCGAGATGAAGGCGCGGTTCGGTCATCGCACGCGCAACCACGCATGACTTTCGGAAGCGAAGAACTTTATCCGACGCTTGCCGAGAAAGCTTCCGCGCTTTGCTACTCGCTCATTTCAAATCATGCCTTCGTTGACGGAAACAAACGTGTAAGCCACGCCGTGATGATTGCTTTCCTGAAACGCAACGGTTACAATTTGGTTGCGAATGTGAATGAGCAGGAGCGCATCATTTTGAAACTTGCAAAACGTGAAATGGAACGCTCAGAACTCACGGACTGGATTCACGAACATATCGTGACTCGCAAATGAACCTCCTCTTCACCCGCCCGATAGTCTTCTTCGACCTCGAAACGACGGGAACGGATTTCGTTCAAGACCGCGTCGTACAAATTTCTGTCCTCAGACTCTCCACGGACTTGAGCGAAGAAGTGCGAACGCGTCTCATCAACCCTGGCATTCCAATTCCGAAAGCCGCGTCGGAAGTCCACGGCGTCTACGACGACGATGTAAAGGACCAACCGCGCTTCAGTGGAATCGCAAAATCGCTGAGCGAATTTTTTGTTGAGTGCGACATCGCGGGCTACAATTCCAACAACTTCGACATTCCTTTCCTCGTCGAGGAATTTGCGCGATGCGGCATCGAGTTTCCTTCTCCCGATGCGAAACTGATTGACGTCTGCACGATATTCAAGAAGAAAGAAGAACGGACGCTCTCCGCGGCGATGAAGTTCTATTGCAACTCAACTCACGACGATGCGCACGATGCCGAAGCCGACGTGCGCGCAACTCTTGCCGTGTTCAAAGCCGAGCTCGAACGGTACAAAGACCTCGGCAAAACTCCCGCAGAGCTGCACGACTACTGCAGCCGCGGTGAGATTGTTGACTACGCCCGCAAACTGGGGCTGAACGACAACAACCAAGTTGTTTTCAACTTCGGAAAAAACAAAGGGAAGCCCGTGAAGGACGACCTCGAGTATGCCCGGTGGATGCTCGAGAGCGATTTTCCTGAGGGGACGAAGATGGTGCTGCGACGATTGCTGAATGATACTCCAAACACAGGGGTTGTTTGAGTTTTCCGAAATACTTATGAGGGCATGGACACCTATGCCTCCAAGATTCTTGAGGACTTCAGTCCTTCACGTGGATCATTCGCTTTCAGAACGGAAAGTCCTCTTGAACCTCCTCTTGTAACTTCTTCACTTCCGGTTTCTTCGCAACTGCATGGGTTTCTTTTCCTTCAACATAAATCGCTTTGTAGGGCATCGTCGGACAGGCATGTTCGCACGCGCCGCAGCCAATGCAGTACTCATCCTTCACTTCCGGAATGACGAGGTGTTTGTACGGAACCATGTTCACTGCTTTGGTGGGACAATGTTCTGAACAGGCGCCGCATTCCTTGTTCTCTGTGTTGACTATACAGTTCTCCTTGACAAACTTCGCCACGCCAAGTTGTGTGAGCTTTTTCTTTTCCTGAACAAGCGGAAGGATCGCCCCGCTCGGACAAATCTCCGTACAGAGGGTACACTCAAAACTGCAGAAACCCTTGGAGTAATCCATATGTGGTTGCATGATGCCGGTGATGCCATACTCAAGAAATGATGGCGCCAGCACTTGCGAAGGACACGCGCTAACGCAGAGATGGCAAGCCGTGCATGTGCCACTGAAATGTTCAATGCTCCTCGCTCCGGGCGGGGCAACGGGCGTCGTGCGAACGACCTTCACCGTACTTTCTTTTGTGCTGATGATTCTCTTTTTACCAACTGTCGTCGTGCCGGTGAGGAAGAGCAGCGATTTGATAACAACGTCTCTGCGCTTGTGATCGGTTTTTGGAGTTGGTTTGCTGCGCCTCTTTCGTATAACAGCATTTGGATGGACCATCGCAGGCTCCCCGACGCGGTGCGGCATCCTGAGGGGTGCATGGAAGTATGCTCTCTCAAACACCATCCCGTCGGTGGGGCAGACAGTGAAACAATTGTAGCAACTCACGCAGCGTGTGAAGTCAACAGTCTTCGCCCTCTTGTCAATACAGCCGCCTTTGCAGACTTGCTCGCACGATTTGCAGCCGATGCAAGCATTTTTATCAATTGCAATCTTGTAGAAGGAGAGCTTCGACATCAATCCCAACAAAGCGCCCACAGGGCAGATGGTGTTGCAAAACAATCTGCCATGGCGATATGCCATCCAGAGCACAGCGCCAAGAACGAGCAGTGAGATAAGGAGTGATGTGATTTCTGTTGCCTTTATCTCTACCGGGTACACCGAATACATTCCAACGCTGTGCAAAGCAAACGCAACGACATTGTTTGCTCCCACAACAATCGGCTTAATGAGATTGGTGAAGATGCGGCCGAAGTTGCTGAATGGGTCGAGCAGATTGAGAAGGAACAAGCTGCCACTCACGACCGACAGCACAGTTGTTGCGAGAATGGTATAGCGGATCGCATTGAACGCTTTGATGTATTTGGAGTGGTTCTTGCGCGCACCAAAAGAGATGAGATCCTGCAACGTGCCGAGCGGACAGATGGAAGAGCAATAGACTCTTCCAAACAAAAACGTGAGAACGAGCGTAACCAGAAAGCCAAGCGCTGCAAGATTGAAAAGAGTGAAGAACTTCGTCAACGACGGAACAAACTGAAGATATAATACGCCGTTTGTCCACCCCGACGGGAACAAGTTTGCAAAGTCAAGGAAGAGCAATGCCGTCAATGCAAAAAAGGAAAGCGAGACAACTCGCCTGACTTTTTTCAGCTGCTCAGCTCTCATAGCTTGATCCTCTTGATGGAGAGTGCATCAAGATTCTTCGTGCCAAGCTTCATCTCGTCCGCCATCACGATATAGGGAATATCCTCCGGCTTCATGCCGAAAAGTTTTGTTGCAGCAACATCAGCCGCAAGGATATCGGTGGAGAGAATCAGCGTCTTCATTTTGAGAACGTCTTCCTTTGACGTGCCGCGTGGACCGTTCCTCTTCATCACATAGTAGGCATCGACAATCGTGAGATCGGGTTTCCGATACGAGGCAAAGTCAGCGATGCACCGATGCAAGTCGTTCTGGTGCCAGAAACGTCTATCCCAGCAAACACCCATCAGGTTTTTCATCCCGATGGTTAGCTTTGATGACGTGTGATGCTTGAGGATGGGAACATTGATGAACACATTGGCATTGAGCAACAGCTCGTGGACTTTTGCTTTCGTGAGCGTTTTCCCGGCGGGCACATCCACTTCATGATAGTAACTTTCACTTTCTCCGGAGACAATTGTGGCGCCGGCATTTTTGACCGCTCGTTCGATGCCGCTGTTCTTGTATGTCTGTATCCAATTGTCGCACGTGTGGTCAAACACGAACACCTCTTTTGCGCCCGCGTTGTAACAATGCTCGATGACGCGTTTGACGAGCTTCGGATGGGTATTTCCACCGTTTTCGGGAATTACATCCCAGCCGATGTTCGGTTTGACAAGGACTTTCTGTCCTTTCGCAACGAACGTTCTCATGCCGCCGAGCGACTCTATTGCTCTATCGAACATGACATCAGGTTGACCACCTTTGACCGCAACAAGGTCATACGGAGGTAGTGAAGCGTTTTTGTTCCACGCCAACAAGTTCGAGTAGTTGCCGAGTGCAACGGCGGCTCCGGCAGCAATGCTTCCGCCGATTGTTGTTCTCAGAAAGCAACGTCTGTCCATTTCATTCTCCTCTTAGCAAACCCATCAGATCGTGAACGCAAGATACTACAGACCCGCACAAAAGACAATCCCGGGTGGCTCTGTACACTCCTCGTGTAATGACTCGATTGTCAACTGCACAATCTCCATCACTTGTCAACTGCTTTGTCCTGATCTCGGTTTGAGAGTGTCGCAGTCAATTTCCGCAGATGCTTTTCCCTGATTCGTTTGTCTTGACAATCTATGACCCCGCAGAGAAATTGTTTGATGACAACGATCTCGACGAAGCCGTTTCTCGGATCGCGAATTTCATATCGCCCTGCAACGACTTTCCTGATTGCATCTTTCGGGATCGCGCGTACATACTCTTCACACATTGCCGAAGCCCGTTCCGCTGTGTTTGCATCGATGATGAACATTCTAAATGGAACAGGATCTCTATAACTGGCGACGAACGCTGAGCTCAAAAAGCTGAATCCCAAAAAATTCTTTGCGACAAACTGCTCTGTGTTGGACAACTTTCCACCGGGTGGAAACATCGTCAACGTTTCGGGCCACGACTTGTCCTGTTTCAAATGTTCTTCGACCTTCCTGCCGATTGTCAACAACGCTTCCTGTGCCGTTTTCCCAACCTGGTGTGTGGAGAGCTTGATGTAGTAGACACCCGCAAAGAAGTTCAAGACTCCCTTCTGTAAGTAACCTTGAACCCCTATGTTCATGAAATTGTAAACTGTATCTCTCTCCTGAGAGTATATTCCGAACGTATTCGTGCCGGAACTATGCCGGTACAATTCCACTTTGAGTTCGAGGCCGTCGGATCTCGAATACCGCGCAATGTGTAAATCCACAAAACCGTATTGAAGATACAAGTCCGCGGCACCATCGATAATATCCCAAAGATTATTCGAGTCGTATCGAGTAGCTTCCCGTCTCATCGTCCACCCGGAAACGCTTGGAAAGAGAGACTCTTGTCCATACGACAGTGCAACTGTAGACACAGCAACACAGAAGGCAAAAGTTGCGCGCATGGAGGTTGCCCAACGAATGTGATTACTTGTTCTCATTCAAATTCTCCACTATGCCTTTTTGATTACTCACTGATTTACGCAAAACGCAGTATTCATTTTTGTAGGGACGTGGGCTTGCCCCGTCCCAACCTCGAACCGTACAGAAGCCGAAGCAGGGGGTAATGCTCGGATGGGACACGGCAAGCCGATGTCCCTACAGAGTTCCTTTTTTTATAGATTTGCGTAACATCAGTATGTAATTACAATTGTAAGCTCACCTTCAGACTGAATCCAAGAACCGTATAATCACTCTCGCTCATCAACTTGTCCCAATACTGCGTTACGTCCATTCGAAAACGAACAATCAACGACTGAATGGGATAGGCGTTAATCGATGAGGCTGAGTTGAGCCGGTAGCTGCGTTGCGGCGAATAGCCGCGAGTTCGGTGTATTTCGCCGGCGATAGTCTGCTGAAGCTCGATGTAACGCATTCCAACGAAGTTGTTTTTCTGCCAGACAACATCTGCTGTTCCGACCCAATCATCAGACACGTTCTCGATTCGTCCGTCATTCGCATTGCGTCTTCGATACGTGAGATTCACTGTGTTGATGACATCCTGCGACCAGCGATGCTCCAACCACATTGAAGGCTCGTAGTCACGAGTCGTTCTCCCGAAACTCAAGTCCTGATTGAAATGCTTGAACTCCGTAACGAGGCGTGTCTCAAGACTCAGCTTCATGTCGAGTTTTTCGCTCAATCGGAACGATGATTTATCCAACCGTTCGGCGCTTGCGCCGACTCTTTGAGTATTCCACTCGAACATACTGAAGAGGTACCAACGTGAACTTGGCCGGAATTCATTCTTGATGTAGTATGTTCTGGCAAGAGAAGAATTTTCGGACGCTTCAAAATTTGCCGCAGTCAGTTTCCAAAGAAATGAACCGGCACTTCCGTCTTTGATTCCGGATTGATTCAACGATTGGTTGTAGTTCAGCTCAAAGAACAGCGACGAGAGTGCATCCAACACCTGTCCGGGAGAAAGACGAACATTGACTTGATAGAACTGCCGCAGAGTGTAATCCCGTAAGCTGCTGTTCTTGTGTGCGTTCTGTACAAGGCTGTTCTCAGCCCGCAGATTGAGTTGTGTTGCGCGCAGCTCACCGTACGTCAAATCTGCAAGAAGTCGTTCTGAATTTGAAAGTGGCCGCTTGAAGCCGGTTGCATCATCTATCGTGTTGCTTCGATAGAAAAATCCAATCTGAAATTGGTCGCTGATGATTGAGTTTATCTTGTAATAGCTGTTGAAGAATCGTTGTCTTGAGTAGAACGACTGTGTCTCCTCCGTCTGGAATCCGTACTTGAGATAGCTTTCGATACGCAGACTCGAGAGAAGGATGCTCTCGGCGAACGACTTGGGAACCTGATATTCAATCAGGCCCTGTGAGAACCATTTGCCGCTCGTTGATTTGTCCGTTGTCGTTCTGTTCTCGTAGAAGTTAAGCTGAACCGCCGGCAAGTCTTGATGATGATACAACAGCGTAGCCGTGCCGGACCGATCTGTGGCGGAATTGCTTGTTGGGCTATCATAGCCATCGGCCTTTTTCCATTCTCCGGACAATCGTAGGTCTTCTCGCACGTCATACGAAGTGAAAAACTGCAGGCGCCTCCTGACGTCGCCAAAGACGGCCTGAGGATGATAGAGATTCCGGTAGTCTTTTGAAAAGCTCTGAAGCACCGATTTGGTGTGCAGCAACGCGCCGAGTTGCGAAGCAAAGG
>JANNUB010000533.1:0-7862 GCA_031394795.1 Ignavibacteriota bacterium
TTCACGGACTATTTCGTACTTTTTGTTCATGGTTTTTTCAACAACGAGTTGACTCCCCTTTCATGCATCGAATCGTTCTCTCTCTTCTGCTCGTCAGCTTCCTCGGCTGCACCGGCGAAACGCCCAAACGCCAGGAACCACAAGCTCATCCATCATCTCAAAAGCAAATGATTTCGATTCCACAATTCAGCGGCACGAACGCCTTCGACTATCTCGTGAAGCAAACAGAATTCGGTCCGCGCCATCCAAACTCAAAAGGGCACGCCGGCTGTCTTGATTATCTTGAGCGAACGCTGCGCCAGTGTGCCGATGAAGTGCAATTGCAGCCGTTCACAGCACAAGGCTACGACGAGCCGCTTGCTCTCACCAACGTCATTGCAAAGTTCAACCCTCAGGCAGCGACGCGAATTCTTCTGTGCGCGCATTGGGACACCCGACCGCGAGCTGAGAATGATGAGAACAAGGCACGACGGGACGAACCGATTCTCGGCGCGAACGACGGCGCGAGCGGAGTCGCGGTTTTGTTGGAGATTGCATCGTTGTTGAAGAAGAAGCCGCCGCCCGTCGGAGTTGACATTGTGCTGTTCGATGGTGAGGACTACGGTTACGAAGGTGACTTAGCGAAGTACTTTCTCGGCGCGCGCCACTTTGCCAAAAACAAAACTGCGGACTACAATCCCCGGTTTGGAATCCTTCTCGACATGGTGGGCGACAAGTTTCTTGAGATCCCAAAAGAACAGCACTCACTGCAATACGCGCCCGATGTCGTCAATCTCGTTTGGAACAAAGCCCGCGAGCTTGGCTTTGCGCAATTCTCCGATGAGCTTGGCGAAGCCGTCAACGACGACCATCTCTCCTTGAATGAGGTCGGCATCAAAACCATTGATCTCATAGATTTCAACTACCCCGATCCCACGAACCGCTTCTGGCACACACATCAGGATGTGCCCGAAAATTGCAGCGCGGAAAGTCTCGAAGCCGTCGGAGTTGTGCTCACCCACGTCGTGTATTCACAACGCCCGTGACAGTGCAATGCCTTTCGGTCTCATCCGCGTTTACTCATCACCGCATAATCCCGCGCGTCATAGCCGAGATAAATCTGACGCGGACGCGCGATCTTCTGCTCGCTGTCCATAAGCAACTCTTCCCATTGCGCAAGCCACCCGACAGTTCGTGGAATGGAGAAGAGCACCGGGAACATCTCAACGGGGAAACCCATCGCTTGGTAGATCAATCCTGAATAGAAGTCAACGTTCGGATACAGTTTGCGTTTGACGAAGTACTCATCGTCAAGTGCAATCTTCTCCAGCTCAAGCGCGATGTCGAGTTTCGGGTTGCGCCCGGTGACTTCAAAGACTTCATCGGCAAGCCGCTTGATGACCTTCGCGCGCGGGTCGTGGTTTTTGTACACGCGATGACCGAAGCCCATCAGCCGTCCGCTGCCGCCTTTAACACTCTTGATGAATTCGGGAACTCTTTCTTTGGTTCCGATTTCATCCAACATACGAAGCACCGCCTCGTTCGCGCCGCCGTGCAGCGGGCCCCAGAGCGCCGCTGCCGCCCCCGCCATCGCCGAGTACGGGTCAACGAAGGAACTGGCGATGCCGCGCATCGCGTTGGCGCTGCAATTTTGCTCATGGTCGGCATGGAGTATAAAGAGAATGTCAAGCGCTTTGACGAGCACCGGGTGCGGCTCGTATCTCGGCTCGGTCATCTTCCACAGCATGCTCATGAAGTTCGCGACATAGCTGAGAGAGTTGTCCGGGTACACATACGGCCGACCCATGCTGTGTCGGTAGGCAAAGGCGGCAATCGTCGGCATCTTGCCGATCAGCCGCCAGATCTGCTTGCGGCGCGACATCGGATCATGAATTTGCTGGCCGTCTTTGTAAAATGTCGAGAGCGCTCCCACGGTGCTGATCAGCATTCCCATCGGGTGCGCATCGTAGTGGAACACGTCCATTAGCTTTTTGATGTTCTCATGAATCATCGTGTGGTACGTAACATTGTATGCCCACTGGTCGTGTTGCGCTTTCGTTGGAAGCTCGCCGTAGAGAAGCAAATACGCGACTTCCAAATAGTTGCTCTTCTCCGCAAGCTGCTCGATGGGATAGCCGCGATAGCGCAGAATCCCTTTGTCTCCATCAATGTAGGTGATCTTGCTCTTGCAAGATGCGGTGTTCATGAACGCGGGATCGTACGTCATCAAGCCGAAGTCGTCATCCTTCACCTTGATCTGTCGCAAGTCCATCGCTTTGACCGTGTCGTCGGCGATCGGAATTTCGTATTTCTTTCCCGTTCGGTTATCAATGATTGTGAGCGTATCAGGCATGAAGTCTCCTCATGAGATAAGAGTTATAGATTGTCGAGAATGTATCGCGTCATCAAGTTGTACCAATGAGTCGCCGTCGCTTTGCCGGCGAAGCTGTGCGTCGCCTTCGGGTACGCCATGAAGTCGAATTGCTTTCCCGCTTTCTGCAGCGCGTCAGCCAGAACCATCGAATCCTGGAAATGCACGTTGTCATCTGCGACGCCGTGGATGAGAAGGAGTTTTCCTTTCAATCCCGCTGCGTGCGTGAGCGGCGAGCTTTCCTTGTAGCCTTCAGGATTCTCCTGCGGACGCTCCATGTAGCGTTCGGTATAATGCGTATCGTAATTGTTCCAAAGCGTGACCGGCGCCGCCGCGATCCCTAACTTGAATGCCGCGCTACGAAACATCGCAAGGCATGTCATATAACCGCCGTAGCTTTTTCCCCAGATCATGATGCGCGTCGAATCAACGTACGGCAACGATTTTACGTACGCAGCTCCCGCGAGCTGGTCTTCAAGCTCATACTTCCCGAGATTTCTATGCAGCATTTGTTGAAACTCTCTCCCGCGCCCCGGCGTTCCGCGTCCATCAACCATGAACACGAGATAGCCGCGCTCCGCCATCGAGCGATGCCAGAGCATTCGCGGCCCGCCCCATGATTTCGTAACAACTTGACTTGTCGGTCCTTGATACTGATAAACGATGACGGGATACTTCTTCGCAGCCCTGAATGACGTCGGTTTGATCACCAATGCGTGCAAATCCCATTTCCCATCTGCCGATTTTATCGTGAAATACTCCGGCGCCGGCAGAGCATACTGCTCCAACTCACCTACGACATTCTGCTCGATCATTGCGGCAGTCGAATTATCGGTTGTCATGCAAGCAACCAACGGCGGACGCGCCGCGTTGGAATACGTGTCCACGTAATGCTTGTAGTTCGATGACATCACCGGAGCGTGCGAGCCTTCGGAAGTCGTCAACCGCCGCATTTCTGAACCGTCGAGCTTGATGCTGTACAGATGCTTCTCCAACGGGGATTTCTCGAACGCGGTAAAAAAAATAATCTCGCTGGCTTCATCAACAGCAACGAGCTTTTCGACTTCCCACTTCCCTTTTGTAATCTGGTTGAGAAGAGCGGCGGGCAATGGCTTTGTCGGCGCGGGAAAAGAACCCAGGTAAAGATGTTTCATCCCGTCGCGTTCCGAAGCCCAGATGAACTTCTCCCCGTTTTGAATGAACATCAGATCATCGTGCAGTCTGACCCATTGCGCATTGGTTTCGCGGAGCAAAAGCCGCGATGCGCCTCTCGCAAGATCGAACAACACGAGATCGAGCGTATCCTGATTCCGCGATTGAATCTGCACGGCAACGTGCTTCCCATCCGGAAACCAATCGACGCGCGGCACATAGATGTCGGAGTTCTTTCCAAGATTCAGCCACACGGTCTTGCCGTCACCGACACCAACCACTCCCACCTTAACTATGGTGTTTGCTTCTCCGGCTTTCGCATACTCCTGCTTCTCCACATCCACGAAGTCGCCTGTGAAATCGGTAAGATGAAATTCTTTCACCGGCGTATTGTCAATCTGCAAGTAGGCGATGCTCCTGCTGTCGGGCGACCACCAGTAGCCCGTGTGCCTGTCCATCTCCTCCTGCGCGATGTATTCGCTGATGCCATTTTTGATCTTCGCGGTCGCTCCCGACGTGAGCTGCCGCTCCATGTTGGATGCGAGGTCAAGCACAACAATTTCCCCTTCGCGCACAAACCCGAGTAACTTCCCATCTGGTGAGACCTTTACATCGAATTCCGTCTGTGGAGTTTTCGTGATTTGCCTGACCGCCTTCGTTCGCACGTCAACACTGAAGACGTCTCCGCTGAGTGGAATGATAACCGTCTTGCCGTCGGGGGTCCACAGGAACCTCGTGATACCCAAGTCGGTCCTTCTCGTCCGCTCGCGCATCATTGCCTCATCCTTGGAGAACTTCTGCTCTCCTGCCAAAATCTCGCCTGCGCTGATAAACAAGGCGCTCTGTTTTGACGCAAGCTCGTAGAGCCAGAGGTCCTTTCGATTCCTCGACCCGTCGGCTTTGAGGTACGCGACTGTCTTCGCATCCGGCGACCAGGAAACATCGCTGACGCTCACGCCGGAGAGCGAGGGAGCGTCAAAGATACGTTCAACGGAAAGCTTTGCTTGTGAAAAAGCGAGGGTGGAGATGAAGAGTATGCCGAGTAAGGACTTCAGAGACATGCTGCTGTTGTCGTGATAGCTTTTCATGCTCAAGATACGCAACAACGCGCTTACTCACAACAGCATGCCACTCGTTTCCCATTGCTGCGAACCACGAAAGAGTTTTTTCATTCTGTTTGAATCACCTTACAACAAAACACCGGCAGGAAGTTCTTCATTCACAAGCGCCGCGACTTCACGCCCCAACACGTCAAACACCTTCAGACTTACTCAGTCACGTTACGCAAAATGTGTTTGCGTCGTTTCTTTTTGTAATACCCTCATCCCCCAACCCCCCGCCTGCCTCCATAGCTCTTTGAGGCGGGCAGGCTTCTCCCAAAGGGAGAAGGGGAGGAAAGAGCGCAGATTCAACAAAGTCCCTCTCCCCTTGGGAGAGGGATTTCCCGCCAGAGGCGGATGCGCCTGTGGCGCAAGGGTGAGGACGTTTGAATACGAAAGAAAACAAAATTCTGCGTAACATCAGTTATTTAGTACTTAACGAGACCACAATTGAAATTGTAGTCGTTGTTAAAAGTATTGCGTATAGTATTACAAAGAAATCAAGATTTGAGGCTGCTCTGCTGCTATTTCTAACGATATCTTCCATCATCAAACTATTGTTTGGTAACTTGACGATCATAAACCCGATAATTTCAGATTTAGAATATTTTTGGGAAGCACCATCGACTGCGACCGTAAGAGAAGTTTCGTTTTCTTCCAAAAGTCTCCCAGTAACTTTTAGAGTATGTGACACATTGATAATAGCGAAAGGAACGAAATTCTCACGATCTAACGATGCTGTTGAACCACAACCGCCTAGTGAAATCAAGAGAATGAAAGAGAGAGCATATCTTTTCATACAGAATACCTCGATGAGATTTGTGACTGATCTAAGGTCAATTCGGCTTCCGATTCAGAATGCAGGATTCAAAATCTTTTTATAACTTTTCCCTTTTCGCTGACTATTCCGACGCCATCGGGTAGCTTCTGTACTATCAACTCACAAAAAGCTCTGCCTCGACGAGAAGCGTCGCCTCTGTTCAGGTGATAAGTGTACTCGAACGATACAAGAACTCCTGATGTTGATGAACTGGTGATGATCGTCGATGCCAGATCATAGCTCCGCTTTGGCCATCTGGAAAAATACTCTCGTTTGTCCTGCAATATGAAATCCTTCGTAACATACCCCTTATCGTAGAAGTCAACGCTTTCCCCATACAATGACATGACCACGGTGGGGTCATCGCCAGTTTGTAATTGCAGATACTGATCCACCGTCGTGATAATCTCGGCCTTTTCGATCTGCGCTGTTTCAACGAGTGCGGTCGAGCTGGCATCGTATTGAGTATCGTGCTTTCTATCGGTTGCATTTGAAGCAGGACCGGGAGTGGATACGACTTCACTTGATCTGACTTGCCGGACTGCCCCATTTGCTTCTTCAGACGGGCGCTGCCTCATCTGAAGGATGAACACAACAAGCAACATGACGGCAATTGCCGCACTAGCGACTGCCAATATTCTTTTAGGTGGTGTTGCACCCAATGGTATTCTTGTTCTTTCAGTCTTTCTTTGTACGCTTTCGGGTCTGGTGGGCAAGGTGGTCCCGAGGAGAGCCCGGCAATGCTCTGAATTGAGGTATCCATTGCTTGATGCTGGACTTCTTCGGATGCGAGCTGAGAGGGGACAGGAGTCGTTTCTTGCGCGCGCAACTCTCCGCCAAGAAGAGGTGTACCATGTTCATCTCTGATCTCACCCGTCCGGAGCAAACGCACAGTAGTTTGATCTATGAGGTAGTGCCCTAAGCCATCTTTGTCTCGGGAACCGGTGACCAGCAAAATTGCGTCAATGAGCGTCCAGAGACCGCAACCGCCCAGTGTGAACAGCTTTAGGAAACCCATACCGATGTCACCCAAATAGAATCTATCCGCACCAAAAGAACCGAACCACATCGCAAGCAGAGTAGCTATGCCTTTGCTCTTCGACGAAGCAACGTAATCGGGGTGTGGCCCGGCGCTCGGTTGGTGTTGACTCTCTTGTTCTCCAGAGATTGGATTCCCAAGTTCATCTTTGAGACGGCCCGATTGGAAAAGTCGGAGAGTGGTTTGATCAATAAGGTATTTTCCACTTCCATCTGTCTGTCGATTTCCCATAACGAGCAAAATCTTGTCGATGAGAGCCCATAGACCACAGCCCCCTAACGTCAACAGCTTGAGGATACCAAGCCCAATGTCGCCGAGATAGAATCTGTCTGCGCCAAAGATTCCAAGCCACCAGGCAAGGAACGTCGCCGTGCTTCTGCTCTTTGAGGATGCCACAGGGCTCTGATGAACGACGCCGTTTGCCATATTCACTCTCGAATGTTCTTTGAATCGAAATCTTCCACAACGCTTAACCTAACTTCTTCAGCCAAACCGCAAGTACTGCAAGACCTGAAGCGACAATCAGAGTTAGCCGAGCGATTGCGCTGAGTTTCACGTCGAACTCAATGCGCCATATGGCCAATAGGGCGCTTCTCAAGAAATAAAGAACCAAAAGCAGTCCGACTGGAATGATCAAGGGATTGTGTTTGACTGCGCTCTGTATGTTGCCGTGCATCAGGTAAACGAAAGCTCGTGTGAGGCCGCATCCAGCACACGGCAGACCGGTAACATTTTTGATGACACAGAGCGTGACGTCTGCGGAGTCGAATGGAGTAACGACCACCGCAACAAGAACGATCGAAAGAAAAGAAGCGAAGGAGATGAAGTCCATCGAGGTTCGCGCTTGTTCACGATCAGTTGTTATGCTGATTTGAAACGATTTCATTAGACCCCCACCGTTCTCATTATTCAACGTAACAGTAAAAGCTTCTTCGTCTCCACAAATTCTCCCGCCTTCAGTTGGTACAGATAAACGCTGCTTGTGAACCCGCTCGCGTCCCACTTCGACGTGTGAAGCCCCGCCGGCAAGTTCTCATCAACCAGCGTTGCAACTTCTCTCCCGAGCAAATCAAACACTTTGAGTGTTGCGCGGCTGGACTTTGGCAGCGCGAACTCTATGGTTGTGGTTGGGTTGAAGGGGTTGGGATAGTTTTGCGCGAGCGAGAACGCCGTTGCCAAGCGCGACTCCGCGACACTTGTGAGAACATTCACTTGGATTGGATCAGAGAAGTGAACTGTTCCATCGAGATCAACTTGCTTGAGGCGATACCACCACATGCCCCGCCCGGGGAGAGTTGAATCAATGAACGAGTAATGCTGCGGTTCGTTCGTTGTGCCGTGACCGGCGATGAAGCTGTTGGGTAACTCAGTGAACTCAGTCTGATTCCCCGCGCGGCGATG
>JANNUB010000535.1:0-1513 GCA_031394795.1 Ignavibacteriota bacterium
GCGGCGCGATTTGATGACGCAGGCAACAAGACACACAACGCGAGGATCACCGTTTTGCACAATGGCGTCATCATCCACAACGAATACGAAATCGTCAACAAAACCGGCGCGGGGCAAAAGGAAGGACCGGACAAGCTGCCACGGCTTACGCACCGATTTTGCGTCAGAAGTCGCGTGGCGGTATAATCTTCCGCCGAGCTTGGAGTGTTTATTCGTGGCTGGGAGGCTGCGGAACTTCGCGCGATTTTCACGGAAGGAAGAGCCATGGATGGCGAAGCGGCAGGATTTGTGGCTGGTTTGAGGGAGTGTTTCGCGGGGCTCGAAGACCCGCGGGTCGAGAAGTCTTGCGATCATCGGCTGTTCGATATTTTGGCGATCGCGGTGTTGTCGGTGGCCTGTGGCGCGGACGACTGGTGCAACATGGCGACGTTCGCGAGCATTCGGCTCGAGTGGTTGCGAACGTTCCTGAAGTTGCCGGGCGGCGCCCCGTCGCACGACACGTTTCGGCGGGTGTTCGGCCTGCTGGATCGGAAACAGTTCGCCGCCAGTTTGTTTCACTGGACGCAGGCCTTGCAGGAGGCGACCGGTGGCAAGTTGGTGGCCATTGACGGCAAAACGCTGCGGCGGACGTTCAGCAAGAAATCCGGACTGCGGGCTTTGCATTTGGTCACGGCCTGGGCCAGCGACAACGGGTTGACGCTGGGCCAGGTCGCGTGCGAAGAGAAATCCAACGAGATCACGGCGATCCCGCAATTGTTGAAACTGCTGAACCTGAAAGGCTGCACGGTGACGATCGACGCGATGGGCTGCCAAACGGAAATCGTCGAGGAAATCCGTGCCCAGGGGGCCCACTACGTGCTGGCGGCCAAGGACAATCAGCCCACGTTGCTCGCCGACCTGCAAGACGTGTTCGAGGCGGCCCTGAACCGCGACTTCGTCGACGTGAAACACCAGACGCACACCACGACCGAGCAGGCGCATGGCCGGACCACCGAACGCATCTATCACGCCATCCAACTTCCCGCCGACCATCCGCAGCGGAAAAAATGGCGCGACCTGCAAACGCTCGTGATCGCGACCTGCTGCACCACCATCGCCGACCAGGAAACGTGGGAGACGCGCTGGTACATCAGCGATTTGGCGCCCCGCGCCAAACCGCTGGGCGACGCGATCCGCAAGCACTGGGGAATTGAAAACGGTCAACATTGGGTGCTCGATGTGGCCTTTCGCGAAGACGCCGCCCGTCAACAGGACCGCAACGGCTCGGCCAACCTGGGCGCTGTCCGCCGACTCATTGTGAGCCTGCTCAGGCAAGAGCGATCACTAAAACGCGGCGCGAAAGCCAAACGCATGGTCTGCGCCCTGGAACCCACTTACCTACTCCAAGTGTTCGCTACCGCCAAAATCGATGCGTAAGCCGTGGAGCTGCAGGCCATCGAGGCCGACGTGTCGACCAGCAGATAGATGGGCGTGGTCTTGAGCGTTTCGTATTCCTTGACGTGGTACTTGCCGG
>JANNUB010000538.1:0-31067 GCA_031394795.1 Ignavibacteriota bacterium
CGTCTCCGCTTTGCGGATGAGTTCGACGCTGCCGTCCTCCATCACCATCACGACGTTCGGGCGCAAGGTAATGAACTGCATCCACTGCGTCATGTTGTACGCGCCGACGCGGTGCAACACAAGCTTGTCGCCTGGCTTCAACGTGGGCAACATGATGCCGTCGCGAATAACGTCAATGTTCATGCAGAGTGGACCGTAGATGACGGCGTCTTCCGTGTGAATGCTCGCCTGTTGCGCGGGCGAGACTTTATGTTTGTACCAAAAACTTGTGAACATCAAATTCACGCCTGCGTCAATGATGAGCGCGCGCCGTCCTGCCGAGAGACGTTTGTTCGCGAGAACGCTCGTTATCAAATAGCCCGCGTCGTCAATCAGCGCTCTGCCCGTTTCGAGAATCAGCGTCGGCAAATCCTCGGGCTTGATGGAAAGCGAAAATAGTCCCGACGCGATTGCGTCCGCGTATTGCTCCATCGTCGGCACGACTTCTTCGGCAGGCAAATATTGTCCAATGAGCGTGTTGTGCGATGCGAAGCCGCCGCCGAGGTCAAGGTAGTCGAGCGTCAAGCTGAATTCGTCGTGAATGCTTTTTGCGAGCGTCGCGAGTTTTGTCGCGGCGATGCGGTAGGCTTCCGCCGTCATCATGTACGTGCCGATGTGCGCGTGCAAACCGACGAGCTTGAGCCGCTTGTTCGCGGTGATGCGTTTGATTGCCTGCCACGCTTCGCCGTTCTCGTAATTCAAACCGAACCTGTCCCACTGCGGATAGACGCCAACGTCCATGTTGATGCGAATCGCGACGTTCGCTTTCAAATTCAAATTCTCCGTAATCTCAACAATGCTGTACAGCTCATCGAAATGGTCAATGTGAATTTTCGCGCCTTCGCGGATTGCTTTCGCCAAAGCGTTAACGCTCTTGTCGGGACCGTTGAAGAGAATGTGCTCGGCAGGGATTCCCAACTTGCGCGCTTTGTCGTACTCGAATTCCGACACGACTTCCGCCCATGAACCTTCTTGATGAAAGACGGCGCAGACCGCGTTCAAGTAATTCGTTTTGTACGACCACGCGAACTGTACTTTCGGATAACGATTTTTGAAAATGCGATACGCGTTTCGTTGGTTCGCGCGAATTGTGTTTTCGGAAATCACGAAGAGCGGCGAACCGAATCGCTCCGCAAGTTCCTTCACCGCAACGCCGTCAATCGCCTCCACGACCGTTGTTGACGGTCCGCTTCCGAATTTGTTCATGATGCCCGATTGTAATTTCGTCACGACGGGGCGTTCGTATTTTTTCTTTTCGGTCATCTGAGTTATTGTTTTGTTATTGCGAGTTCGTATTTGCTTTTCCACAAGACGATTTAACCGCAGAGACCGCTGAGAGCGCAGAGAAAATCTTTGAAAAAACATACAAAAGAAAATTCTTTTCTCCGCGACCTCTGCGCTCTCTGCGGTTTGATTTTGTATGTTAAAAGTTTCGACTGCATATCTAAACAGCTACCGCTCTCCCGCCACCGCAAGTTTTTCAAATTCACTCATCGTCGTAATCAAGTCCCACGAGTAGCGAACGAAAATTGTTCCAACGTTGTACTTTCCGAACGCTGGCGGCGACTCACCGAGTGCGAGCTTCACGAGCGCGTACGGAAGATTTTGTCCCGCGCCCGTTGCAAGGTACACCCATGCGGGAAATCGCGGATTGATTTCCAACAGATAATATTCGTTCGTATCTTTCGTCTTCATAAATTCCAACTCCATGCCGCTCCGCCACTTCAATTCCTGCATCACCGTTTCGGAAACTTGAATCAGCGCTCTGTCGTCCACCGTTACGCCTGACCAGCCTTTGCCTTTGTCGGTAATGTAGAGTTTGCGCATCGCGACTGCGCCGACAGTTTTCCCCGTGCCGTCGCCGAGCGCGGCGACGTTGAACTCATCGCCCGCGATATATTCCTGCACGATGATGGGAAGCCCCCATTTCATCCGAAGTTTCTCGAACGCCGCCGCCGCATCGTTGAAGTTATGCGCGATGTACGCGTCGTAGAAAATTCCCTTCACTGCAACGGGATAGCTGAACGCTTCGGGAATGCGATACAAATCTTGAAACGACGAGATAAGAATGTTCTTCGGAACTTTCACTCCGCGCGACGAACAAAATTCGAACAGCTTGTCCTTAGCGCGTAAGTTCAACTGCTCGAATGTCGGGAGAAACGTGTGAATCCCCAATGCACGAAACCGCTCGCTCAACTTCACGAAGCCGTACAATTCAGAATCGAGGGTCGGGATGATGACGTCGAGCTTTTCACGCGAATGGATAAATGCTATTCTGTCGAACAACGCATCGAGTCCGCTCGACGGATACGGAATGAGATAACTCTTCTTCGCGATGTTCTCCATGTAAATTCCTGGCTCGAGCGAATCGTACGCAAGCCCGATGATGTTGCCCGAGAATTCCTTCGCATCAAGAATGCTGCGGATGACGGGCACGCCAGGACCCGGATTATCCGTCGCGTTCAGCCCTGTGACTGCGATGTTCATCGCGCGCTCACCAATTTGAAGTGTTTGAGTTGCGTAAGAAAATCTTCGAAGTCGCGTTCGAGCGTTGTTGCGTCCACGTCATACTCGGCAAACAGTTTTTCTTTGACGGCGGAAAGGCTGTTGCCTTCTTTCAGCGACGTGAAGATTTCTTTGCCGATGCCGTTCAGCGTAAACGTTTCGCCAGTTGACGCGAGAAACAGAAAACCCGAATCGCTCACGGCGAGACTATCGGGAACGACGAAGCTGTGTGTGGATTCCATAGTGTGATTCTTGAATTGTGTGTCTCACAGTAATTTGTCATCTTTCTCCATGAACTCCCCCGCGACCGAACGCAATTCCACTGCCGACCTTCTCAAAGGCGTTGCTGTTGTTCTGATGATTCAAGTGCATCTCATGGAACAGTTCGCGACGCTCGACGTCAGCCAAAGTACGATTGGCAAGGTCTCGCTCTTTCTCGGCGGACCGCCTGCGGCGCCAGTGTTTCTTGCCGTTATGGGATTTTTTCTTGCCCGCTCTCGAAAAACTTTTTTTCAATTTGTTCGCCGCGGAGCGCTTCTCATTCTCGGCGGCATCGCAGTCAATCTTGGACTCAACGCCAATCTTCTCTATCCAATTTCTCAAGGACGATTTCAACTCGACCCGCTCGCATTTATTTTCGGTGCCGATATTCTTCCGCTCGCGGGATTGAGCGTTATTGCTTTTGCACTGTTGCGCGAAGTTCTCAGACACAATGGTCTCGCGTATCTTGCCGCGGCGTTTGTCGTCGCAATTGCTACGCCTCTCCTTTCAAACTTCGGCACGCATCAGACTCTCACGTATATTATTCCATTCCTTTGGGGCGAACAATCGTGGTCGTACTTTCCGTTGTTCCCATGGCTCGCATACACACTGCTCGGCGTTGCGTTCGGCACTTCAAACATGATTCGCGATGCGTTTGAGCCGTTGAGTTCTCGCAAGAAGACTTTCATCTCGCTCGTTCTGTTTGGTGCGCTCGCATTCACGTCGTCATTTGCTGTTCGATTGATTACCGAATTGCCCCTTTATTATCATCACAGCCTGTTGTTGTTTCTTTGGATTACAGGATTTCTTGCGCTTTGGTTTTTAGTTTTCTCAAAACTCGAATCATCGTTCAGCGATTCAAAACTCTTCCTCTATCTCAAATGGCTCGGACGAAACGTAACTTCCGCGTACGTGTTTCAATGGCTCATCATCGGCAATCTTGCGACTGAATTGTATCGCACGCAAAACGGAATACAACTTCTCCTCTGGTTTCTTTGCATCGTTGTCTTCACAAGTTTGCTTGTCATGCTTTGGACGAAGCTGAAGTCGAAACTCGAAAATTAGAAAGTCCCCTCTGTGCGAAAGCCTGTGTCGGGGGAGAGGGGATTTAGGGGTGTGTCAAAACATGCAGAACGTTCAGCCAATTCGGCTATTGACACACCCCTAACCCCTCTCGCCATCGCCTCATTCCCACACACAGAGGGGAATATGTCGGGATAGGGCGTGCCGCCTCAAAACACAACTCGCACACCCAACGAACCATACTTCACGTTGTAGTCATCGAACGCGTTGTATTCCAACGACGGAACGATGAACAACTGTGATGTGAGTTTCACAATTCCTTTCAGCAAATAATGTCCCGTTTGAATCTCGCGTTGATTGTACACCACAAGCAGTTGGTCGTCGAAATGAAACACGCGGCGACCGACGTCCGCGGTTGCCTGGATAAAATTCTCTCCACCGAGCGGAACGGATAACGATTGGCGAACAACAAAAAGTCTGGGAGACCATTCCGCTTTCCCGCTTGTCGCAGTTGATGTCGCCCAAATGCCATCAGTGAGATTGAACGCGAACGATACACCAAACGAATTCGATTGCAACTTGCCTTCCGAAAGAGAGAGGGTGAATGACGCTCCTGCGACCGACGTTGGTGAAAACCAATAGTTCGCTCCGCCTCCAACGAAATGAAAATGCGTCGAAGCGGAAAGCCCTTCTATCGTTCCTTCATTCAGATAGCCGTAATGCACCGACAGATTCACTCGATAGTCGAACAACCATGACGCGCGGGCTGAAAACAATTGTTGCTTATAGTAATTCCCGCCAGCATCGTCGCGGTCCAACCAATGCGATGCAAAGCCGAGCGTGTAATAATCCTGCCACGCGTTATCGAGTGTGAAATAGGCGCTTGCCGATTGCGAACGCGTGTCCGTGGAATATCCGCCCAGCGAACCATACGCTGACGCGACAACATGCAGAAGTGAAATCTTCGGAACACTCATTTCACTTTCAAACACGTCTGAAGTTGCCGCGCTATCTGTTCCGACTACAGCGTGCGCCAACACAAGTCCGAGCATGCCGAACAAGAGAGTCATTGTAATCCATTCTTAGAGTGCGCGTAGCAGTGTGATGTTCAACGATACACGATAACCACAGAGAACTCAACGAAGCAATAGCATTCTCTTCGCGGATGCCGCGCCGTTGATAATCATTCGATACAAATACGTGCCGCTCGCGACAGGCGCACCTGCGTTGTCGTTTCCATTCCAACTCACTTCATGCGCGCCCGCTTCTTGTTGATTCAATGAGAACGAGCGAACGAGACGTCCGTTGAGGTCAAAGATTTCAAGTATCACGTTTGCGGTCGCAGACTCGCCTCGGAGAGCGGCAGAGAGTTCGTAGCGAATGCGTGTTTCCGGATTGAAAGGGTTAGGGTAATTCTGATGGAGCTTTGCTTGTTCTGGCATTGCGTCGTGTTGTCCATCAGCGACAGCAGTTGCCGAAACACCCAATGAATAGATAACGAGCGATGATGTGCCGCTCGTGACGTTTGTCTTGAGCATCCCTAACTTGAGGACGTTACTCGCTGGCGTTGTGAGGACATACCACAACGCGTACGAGAACGTTGCGTCTCCCCATGCTTGCAGTGTCGCCCCTGTCGAAAGGTCTCGAATGCGGACGCTGTAACTCGGGAGGTTGTAGTTGGCAAAGATAATTTCTTGATGACCATTTCCATTCATGTCCGGGAGAACATAGTACGGATATTCGTATTTCCCAATTGAGGACAGCGTGTAGAGAAGTGTGAAGCTATCCGAATTATAGAAGCGGGCAGTGAGTGCTGTCGTATCCAACACGTAGTTGAGCGGATACGTTTTGGTGGCGGGCGCGTACAGCGCTCCTTTGTCGCCTAATGTAGCAGGTGATTCCCACAACAAAGAAACCTGCGCGAAGCCAACGCTCGCCGCAAAGAGGCAACTGATTACAGTGAGAACAAAAAACGATATGATTCGCATAGATACTCCCCTTGATTGCTATGAGATGTTAACAGCGAAGAAAAAGAACCGCTACGTTGTCTGCAATGAGACAAGCCTTGCGGTCAACGAGTTTAACTCTATGGAGAATTAGGGAGAATTATACTCAGAAATTTCCGACAATGCCAATGGAGGTGAGTTTGCCTCCCATATATGGTGGCGACAATTGGCAACGGAAGTAAGCTTTGCCATGCATGAGAGATGTTGATGGAGAGACCAATATCTCCTATATTGCATCCAAGCACATGGTGACTCCAGAAAAAAAGAATGCTTCGCAAGCGAACGATTCGTGGAAAACTGATTTCGCGACGCTCCCTGGAGTCGCACTCACGCTACACGCCTTGATTCGCACGCTGGTAAGTTTTGAGCGGGCTGCCGAATGACAATGAACTCCGACCAACAAACCCAACTCCTCGCTGAACCGAAAGAAGTGGACGTCGTCGCAATCGAGCGCGAAATCGTCCAGCTCTGGAAAGACTATTCCGGTGGCGACTCGACTTCATCGCCCATCACACGCGCCTGTTCGCTCAACTTCGTGGTCGTGACGGAAGACGAAAGCGACTTGAACGAGTTGGGCGCCATGGCGGGCGACGTAACGCTCGAACATCCCGCGCGAATTTTTCTCGTTCTCGCGGACCGAAGAACCGGCGCGCCGAAACTTGACGCGTGGATTTCCGCGCGCTGTTCGCTTCCTGTTCCCGGCGGCAAACAAGTCTGCTGCGAGCAAATCAACCTGACAGCGAACGGCATCGAAGCCAGCAAAATTCCAAGCGTCGTCACGTCGCTTCTCGTTTCCGACGTGCCGTGCGTTGTCCTCTGGAAGCCGCGCGTCGATGCGAACGACAGCGTCTTGCACTCGCTTGCAAAAGTCTCGAACAGAATTCTGATTGACTCTTCCGAAGATGCATCTCCTGAACAAAGTCTGCTCGCGTGGCAAGCGTTCATCCGCAAACAAGACTCGCACGTGACCTTCGGCGACCTGGCGTGGACGCATCTCGTCGCGTGGCGTTCCGTCGTCGCGAATACATTCCAATCGCCTCACGCGTTGCTTCATCTTTCCGGAATTGATTCCGTCACCATCGAATACTCATCAACGACTTCGCCGAAGCACTCCGGCTTGAGTCAAGCGTTGCTGCTGATCGGCTGGCTTGAGCAAAAACTCCGATGGATTCCTGTTCGGAAATTACAGAGAACTGGTCTCGGTGAGTACTCGGCGAAGCTTCGACTCGATGAGCAGGCAATCAACGTTCGGATCGCTCCGGTTTCGGCGCGAAAGAATTTTCCCGGCGGCATTGAATCGGTTTCGATTCACGCAGCCTCAGGTTTGAATCTCAAATGTTCCACCACGGAACACAACGATTGTATTCGCCTCGAGAAACACATTCACGCCGACGCAACGGATGAGATTCAAAACGTCCTCAGCGATAAAAGCGAAGCGACGCTTGTAACGCAAGAACTTGAAGTTGTCCAGCGCGACAATGGTTACGAAGCTGTTTTGAAGACACTCGCGGGGTTGTTCAACGCGTGACGACGATTGAGCGTTTTCCGAATGCCGCCGCGTTGCAGCGCGGAGCGGCGGACAAAATCGTCTCACTGCTGAACGAAGCGACCGCGCAGCGAGGCAGGGCGGCGATTTTACTCTCCGGCGGCTCGACGCCCAAAGCGATTTACGAATTGCTTGGCGAAGAACCACTGCGTTCGAACGTTGACTGGAACCGCGTGCATTTTTTTTGGGGCGATGAGCGCTGTGTTCCGCCGACTCACGCCGAGAGCAACTTCCGCATGACGTCCGAAGCGTTGCTCGCGAACATTTCAGTTCCGAAAGCGAACATTCATCGCATCGAAGCGGAGCGAGCGCCGAGCGAGGCGGCGAAGCTGCACGAAGGTGAGCTGAAGAATTTTTTTTCTCTGAAGGAAAATGCGTTTCCGCGATTCGACGTTGCGTTGTTGGGAATGGGGGAAGATGGACATACGGCATCGCTCTTTCCCGAGACGACAATCTTGAACGAAACAAAACGCATTGTTGCTGAAGTCTTCGTTCCGAAATTCAACACGTACCGCATCAGTATGACGTTCCCGACACTCAACAACTCGCGCACCGTTTTGTTTCTCGTGTCGGGCGCGGGCAAGAAGCAGATTCTCCGAGAAGTGCTCGAAGAGGAGCGGAATCGTTTTCCGGCGCAACGCGTTCAACCGACAAGCGGAAAACTGTATTGGTTTGTTGATGAAGCGGCAGCATCGCAGTTGCAAAGCATCTAAGCGTTGCCGCGTTGAATTACTAAGTGACGTTACGCACGGCTTGCATAAATTCCTACGGCATCATGGCTAAAGCCCAAGCTGTTTTTGTCGCTACACCCCGCCATGAATGGCGGCGTTATGTCTTGTTCAAATCGGCAAATAACCCCAGCCTTCAGGCTGGGGAAAAAGCATCACCACCATTTTGGCTTTAGCCCTGATTGCGCATTCAGACGAAAATGCTGACCTCAGAAACATATTTTTGTGAATGGACATTTCTGCGTAACATCGTTACTAAAGGATAGTACTATGATTTTGGCAGGCGACATCGGCGGCACAAAAGTGAATCTCGCGTACTTCACTGAAACAGGCGACGCGCTAACACCGAGCGTTGCAAAAAGTTATTCGAGCAAACAGCACGCGTCGCTCAGCGCAATCATCAAACAATTCATTCAAGAGTCGCCGCAAATGATTGACGAAGCGGCATTCGGCATCGCGGGTCCCGTCGTCAACGGACGATGCGAGGCGACGAATTTGCCCTGGGTTGTTGATGCGCGCGCGATTGCATCCGAGTTCGGCGTGAAGACCGTCGGGCTCCTCAACGATCTCGAAGCAACCGCGTACGGAACGTTGCGTCTGCAGGACAAAGATAAACTCCAATTGAATACGGGCGTCGCACAGCAACACGCGGCAATTGCCGTGATTGCTGCGGGCACCGGACTTGGCGAAGGCGGACTTGTCTGGAAAGGCAAACGATATCAAACGCTCGCAAGTGAAGGCGGGCATAGCGATTTTGCGCCGCGCAGCGAACTCGAAATGAACCTGCTCCGTTTTCTTCTCGCAAAATACAAACGCGTCAGTAACGAGCGAGTCGTTTCGGGAATGGGCATCGTCAATCTCTACCAGTTCTTTCGCACGCAAGTGGACTATCCTGAACCGCAGTGGCTGACGAACGAGATGTCGGCTGATGCAGCTGCGGCAATTTCGAAAGCCGCGCTTGCGGGCAAAGACGAAGCGTGCATCAAGGCGATGGAATTATTTGTTTCGCTCTACGGCGCGGAGGCGGGCAACCTCGCGCTCAAGCTCCTTTCGACGTCGGGGGTTTTCATCGGCGGCGGCATCGCGCCGAAAATTCTCCCGTTGCTTCAGCAGGCGACGTTCATGGATTCGTTCACAAACAAAGGACGATTGTCATCGCTCATGAAAAACATGCCTGTGTATGTTGTCTTGAACGACAAAACCGCGCTGCTTGGCGCCGCGCATTTCGCGTTGATGATAAATAATTGACAGTCATGATTGATGTTCGCGTAAAACTTTTCGGACCGTTGAAGGATATTGCCGCGGCTGATGAAGTCGCGCTCAGCCTTCCTCCGCCCTGCATGGGCGAAGGAGCATTCGAGGCGCTCGTCGAAAAATTTCCGGAGATGGGAAAATGGAGATCGAGCGTGCGCCTCGCGGTGAATCTGGAATACACATCGTTCGGTCATGAGTTGAAGAATGGCGATGAGGTTTGTTTTATTCCGCCCGTGAGCGGGGGGTGATTTGTATCGCGGATTGCGAATTGTGGATTTCGAATTGACAATATTTGAATGCAACGTGTGCGGTTCGAAGCAAGCGCTCAAACAATACGTGAGCCAAGGTTTTTGAGGTTGACAGCAGACGCGTTCTTGTCGAGAACATTCCCGCGCTTGTTTGTGAGCGATGCAGCGATGCGACGTTTGATATTGACGTCGGAGAGAAAATTCGACGCATGATTCACAGCGAGGCGAAGCCTCATCGTTCGATTGCGCTTGACGTGTTTGAATATGCGTGAGGGCTCCACAATCGTCAATGATGAAATCGTCAATGATTCAATGATGAAATGACCCTATGGTCTCCATAACCCCCCACCCCATAGACGTTCCCCCAATTCTCGCGTCGGTGCACACGTTGCACTCAGGCGCGGTGAATTGCTTCATCGGCACGGTGCGCAATCACTCGCACGGGAAGCGCGTGAAGGCGATTGAATATTCGGCGTACATCGAAATGGCAGAAAAATTAATGGCGCACATCGAAGAAGAGATGCGCGCACAATGGATGCTGCACAACATCGCGCTTGTGCATCGCGTCGGGTTGCTGCAGGTTGGAGAAGTCGCCGTTGTCACCGCCGTCTCGTCGTCGCATCGCGCCGTAGCATTCGAAGCGTGCCGCTACGCGATTGACCGCATCAAAGCGGAAGTGCCGATTTGGAAGAAGGAGTTCTTTGAAGAGGGACAAGGGTGGGTTGTAGGGCAGCATGATATAGATTATGCGGGAAGCGGATTCTGAAGGATTTCAACATTGAGTCATTTCAACATTTCAGCATTGGAGGGGAAATTTCAACATTGGATCAATTCAACATTTCATCATTAGGAGAACAAGACAGAATTTTCGGAATGCGCCATCAATGTTGCAATGATGAAATGATGAAATGATTCAATGTTGAAATAAAATGAACCTCACCGACACATATCGCCGCGTCGCCACCAGCCTCCGCATTTCCGTCACCGACCGGTGTAACTTCCGCTGTCGCTACTGCATGCCTGAAGAAGGGATGCAGTGGCTCGCGAAAGACAAGCTTCTCACGTTCGAGGAGATTGCGCGGCTTGCCCGCGTCTTCGCATCGCTCGGCGTCAACAAAATTCGTCTCACTGGCGGCGAGCCATTGATGAGAAAAGAACTGTGGAACCTCATCGAGATGCTCCGCCCGGTTGACGGCATTGATGACATTGCGTTGACAACAAACGGATTCTTCTTGAAGGAGCAAGCGCGGCAACTCGTTGGCGCCGGGCTTAACCGCATCAACATCAGTCTTGATTCGCTTGACCCAAAAGTGTTCAATGAAATGGCGCGGAGAGATTTTTTCGAGAAGACATGGGAAGGAATTGAAGAGGCTGAGCGTGTCGGCATCGCACCAATCAAGCTGAATGTCGTTCTGATTCGGGGTGTGAACGACGGCGAGATTCTCAACTTCGCGAAGCTTGCGCGCATCCGCGGCTTCGTTGTGCGGTTCATCGAGTTCATGCCCATCGGTAAGGACGACGGCTGGACGATGGAAAACGTCGTGCCGACGAGCGAGGTTTTCGAGACCATCAATTCGTATTCTCCTCTCGTTCCGGCACCGAGCCGCAACGGCGCTACACCTGCAGAGAAATTTATTTTTGCGGACGGCAAAGGCGAAATCGGATTCATCAGCTCGGTGAGCGAGCCGTTCTGCGCCGGCTGCGACCGCGTGCGACTGACGAGCGACGGCAAATTCCGAACCTGCTTGTTCGCGCTGAAAGAAACGGACTTGCGCTCGATGCTGCGCAATGGAACGAGCGACGCCGGAATTGCCGAGGCAATCGTTGGTGCAGTCTGGAAAAAAGAGGAAGGGCATCTCATCAACCGTCCGGGTTTCGTTCGACCGGAGCGAACGATGAGCCAAATCGGCGGTTGAACCGTCATTGGTCAATAGTCATTGGTCATTAGCAATCCGAAGGTTCGGTTCATCAGCCTTCGTTTAAACAGCATGCCCCCTGCCTGCTCGCCTGCCCCTATCGCGCAATGAGGCGGGTAGGGTTCACGGTCATGCGAGCGAAAGCAATTTCTTCGATGAAAGAATACAAATTCATCCCCCTCGAATTTCTATCGTACCAACCGGATGAACAACAGCGCCGCGCAAATGATTTTTTCGCATTGTGCAGCCAACGCCGGTCTGTCCGTTCGTTTTCTGACAAACCCGTCCCGCGAAAATTGATCGAAACGATTATCGCAACTGCTGGCACCGCGCCCTCCGGCGCGAACAAGCAGCCATGGAAATTCGCATTGGTTGATGATCCAGCGTTGAAGAAACAAATTCGCATCGCAGCTGAAGCGGAAGAAAAAGAAAGCTACGAACGCCGCATGCCGCAAGATTGGTTGGACGACCTTGAACCGCTCGGCACCGATTGGCACAAAGAGTTCTTGGAAATCGCGCCGTACTTGATTGTTGTCTTCAGAGAAAAATACCGCGTTGAAGAAGCTCAGCAAAAGAAGAACTATTATGTTGATGAGTCCGTCGGCATCGCATGCGGGTTCCTGCTCGCGGCGATTCACAACGCCGGTCTTGCCGCGCTCACACACACGCCAAGCCCGATGAATTTCCTGCGCGAGATTCTGAATCGTCCACTGAACGAGGTTCCCTATCTTCTGATTCCCGTCGGTTACCCGGCAGACGATGCGGTTGTGCCGGACATCCATCGTAAGTCGCTCGACGAGATTCTCATTCACAACAGGCAAGAGTAATTTTTTATTTATACGGGAGTAATGTTCCGATGATGCTGAAAACCACCGAAGGAAGTACCGGACGTTTAATCCAACTCTGCATTGGATATTTCTTTTTTTATGTCATCACGGGAGTCAGCGTCAAGTATTTTACGGGAAGCTCCGGTCTCGGCTTCCCGGGAATGCATCAGATAGAGTACCTCGTGTACAGTACCTTCGGAGGCAGCCTCGTCGCCCTTTCCGTGTCCCTCATCCTTCGATGGTATCGTCTGAAGTCGAACAAGATGCTCGTCTGGGGAAAACTCCGGTTTCCGTCCGAAGTTCTGTACATCATCCCATCCGGCGTGTGCACAGCAGTCATCATTCCGACGACAACGCTGATGTACCTGTTGCCGATATCCGTCATGGTCGCGATGGTGATCATGAGGGCGAGCGTTATCATCATCAGCCGCGTTGTTGATGCGGTACAGATCAAACAGGGCATTCTCACCAAACGCGTGTACGCCGAAGAGAACTTCGCCGTCGTGTTTGCGCTTCTTGCCGCGGCGATAAACATCTTCTGGATCGGACCGAACGATTTCGACTTCGCCCAATCGTCCGTTGCGCTTGCAATCCTCGGCAGTTACATCGTTGCATACTCGCTCCGCATTTACATCATGAACTACTACAAAAATACCCGCGCCCAGGGAGTGAAATTGGATAACAACGGCTTCTTTGCAATCGAGCAGATCACGGCGTCTGCAACAATGCTCATTGCGACGTACGCATTGTTCAAATCCCCCGTATGGTTCGAAACGGTAAGCGCCGAACTCATCGTTTTCCGAAACAGCATTGCCGACGCCGACCCGCTGTGGATGTGGGCGGTTGTGGCAGGATTCGCGTACGGTCTCGTAGCGTTTTTCTCCGTCTTCATTTTTATGTTCAAAGGCAGAACAGCAACGTTCGCAGGATTGGTGAATCGTCTTACGTCGCTCGTTGCGGGTACGACGGCAACGCTGGTTTCGTATTTTGCTTTTGGGGGAAGATTCCCGAGTCAGCAGGATTGGCTCTCGCTCATCTTCATTTTCATTGCAGTTGCTTTTCTGACGCGCGCTGAGAAGAAGCGTACACGCGAGCTTATCATATCCCACGAGATTGAATTGCCGGTTGAAGCGAAAGAGCGAGCCCGCTCATGATGGAATGTTGTGCCGAAAGCGCGCGGCGGGCATTGAATAAACTCACTCGCGCAAAAAGTCCACTCTGTGCGAAAGCCTGCGCGCAAGGGAGAGGGGATTTAGGGGTGTGTATCTGCGAATGGAACGCGCGCAAATTCAACGTTTCTATTTCTTCCCCAAGCGGGCTACGTCCTTGAGAATTTCTATTTTGGGGCGAACTGACGGCACGCGCTCTATCAACCATTCTACTGCGCGATGTCGGCGGTACGTCTTCGTAGTTAAGCGCAAAAAAAAATCTGTTCACAAATCACTTCGCCAATCAAAAAGCAATCTCCTTCAAAAAAACTTTGAGAAGCCTTTGTGTTTCTTTGTGGTGTATTCTTTTCGCTGTTGATTTTGAAGAATCTTGGCGGTGAACCACTTGATTCTGCTCTCACAATTGGGTAGATATATCCAAGGTAATTGAATATGAAACGTAAGAGAGGTTTCGACGCGTTAGAAATGAAGCGGAGAGCACAGGAACAGATTTACAATAAGATTGGACACCTTTCTGCTGAAGAACAACTGGCGTACTGGCAACAGCGCAACAAAGAGTTCCGAGAGAGAGTCGCAAAGTTGAAAGGGGCTGTGCGCCGAAAACCGCCAATTCAGCGCGGAAGAAAACCCGCCATTACTGCGTAACACCATCACGCTCAGGGAAGAACTTTAGCAATCCAACCAACAACCACATCCGCCCCATTCGCGCCAGGCTTTCTCGCCGAACGCAGAAAAGTTCTCGCCGCCCTCGGTCTCTCGTACGCGGCATATTACATGTGCCGTTACAACTTACTCTCCGTCGCGAACAAAACACTCACAACAGAATTCGGCTGGCGCGCAGATGAATGGGGCGACATCATCGCCGCGTTCTTGTGGGCGTACGCCGCGGGTCAGCTCATCAACGGCATCCGTGTCGACCGCATCGGCGGACGCAAGATGATGTTGATGGGCGCAATCGGCGTCGTTGCGGTGAACGTGCTTCTCGGCTTTGGGATGTTTGCGCGCATGCTCGCGTACTTTGTAACGCTCGGCGCAGTGCTCGGATTTTTTCAATCGCACGGCGCGCCGTCGCTTGTGAAAGTCTGCGCGAGCTGGCTGCGCATGAACGAGCGCGGCATCTTCACGGGCATCTTCGGTTTCATCATTCAATTCGGCCGTTGGGCGATTCTTCTCGCGGGCGGCTACATCGTTGCGAACGCGTCGTGGCAATGGCTCTTTTGGGCGCCTGCGATTGTCTGCGCGCTCGTCGCCGTGTACGCGTATTTCAACATCAAAGATAATCCCGAGGACCTTGGCTTCCCTCCCGCCGAGACGGGCGACGTCGGGCACGGCGTCGAAGACACGACGCCGCTCAACATTCCCGAAATCATTCGAAAGGTCGCGACGAGCAGAGTGATTTGGATACTGGCGGGCGCGTACTTTTGCACGGGCGTTATTCGTTGGGGCGTCGATGCGTGGTACATCCGCTATTTGCAAGAGACCTACGCGATGAAAACCGATTCGTTCACGTACGTCGTCACGGCGTTTTTCATTCCCACTTCGGCGGTCGCGGGTTCGTTTCTCGCAGGATTTCTTTCGGACAAAGTGTTCGGCTCGCGTCACGGGCCCGCCGCGGCGTTGATGTATTTCATGAGTTTCGTGATGCTCTGTTTGTTTTTGTATTTTCCTGGACCGATTCTCAGCGTGGTCTTTCTTATCATCTTACAAATGTTCATCAACGGTCCGCACTCGCTGCTCGGCGGCGCGGCGGCGATGGATTTCGGCGGACGCAAAGCCGCGGGCTTCGCAACGGGCATGATTGACGCGTGCCAATATCTCGGCGGCGGAATGTTTGCAGGAAAAATTTTGGGAAGCGTCATTCAAAAGTACGGCGAGATTCCCGGCTCAACCAACATCAGCGCGGCAGGTTGGCAGGCATGGATTATTGTGCTGATGGGATTTACGATCTTGGGCGGTGTGTTGATGACGACGTTGTGGAACGCGCGACCAAGGTGACGGTCACCTTGCAGGCATGCGCGCGGAGGTGACGGTCACCTCTGATAATTGTTCGCTGTATTCATCTATCATTTGCTTTGCGTCCGTTGCAAAAAACAGGTGACCGTCACCCACCAAAAAGAAATCTGTCCACCTTTTCCTCTTCATCTGAACTGTATCCCAGCAAGTACGTGAGATAGTCTTCGCTATTGCCGAGACCCTTCAAGACATCTTCAGTTGTAACGAACAAAGATTTTCTCAATCCGCAATACTCTCGACAACTGCTATGAATCCAATCTGTTGGCGATTTCACAAGGTGTGCATGCACAGGATTCATGTGGACGTATCGCGAAACGTAGAGCAACGATTGAATGTCGTCAATCGGTTTCATTTTGTACTTCCCTTCAAGCAGATGTCCGCTTCGTTTTTCCTGTCTATTGATTGCTTTGACGTAACCATCGCAGACTCCTTTGACAAAGGCTGAAATGCCGCTCGGTTGAAGTTGTTGTAGAATGAAGTGGAAATGGTTGGGCATCAGACAATAGGCGTGAAGCGCGACCAGATTCTCGTCGACGCGCTCCGTTATTCGTCGAACGAAATAGTCGTAGTTTCGCTTTGAGAAGAAGATTTCGTCGCGGTTAGTGCCACGATTGTACACATGAACGTATTCGCCAACCGAACGGAGCAGTTCCGTCTTCACTGACATAAGGTGACCGTCACCTTGCAGGCATGCGCACAGAGGTGACGGTCACCTCTGATAATTTTGCGTCCGTGCAAAAAACAGGTGACCGTCACCGCCCCGCTCGTGCCTGCAAGGTGACGGTCACCCTCTCCAACTCTTGTCCAATGAGAGCAGGCTCCAATGTTTTCTCCGGCATATTCTCAAACACCGCGTACGGCACTTTGAATCCTTTCACTTCGATGTAGTCGGGGTTCTTCGCTTCGAGTTTGTCCCAATCATTGGTCTTGTAATAGAATTCCATCTTCTCATCGGGCAGCGAATGATAGAGAATGGAATGCTCTTCGCCCTTGCGCGCCCGACGTCGGTTTTTTCTCACCGACTCTTCATAGTCAACCCGGATGTACATGATTTTCGCTTTGCTCAAAATCTCGTCACTCAAATACGAAAGCGCTTCGAAGATGCCGTTCTCGCCGCCGCGGGCGAATTCAATCAGCGTCGTCGCGTTATCGTGATGGTTCGCGTTGCGGGCAATCTTTTTCGCGTATTCAAGATTGATGCGCTCGATGTAGAGATTCCACAGAAAATGATCTTTGAACCAATATTTTTCGTCCGACCAGATGCGCGGCTTGCCGTGCTTCGTCAGGATGTCGTCAATCTCGAACGTTTCCCACACATAGACGAAGTCGTCAAGCTCGTCAACGTTCGCGATGTGAAATCTGTCTAACCGCTCTTTCGCGTTGCACTTCTTCAGAAAGTCAATCACCTCCGATTTGCCGGCAGCGGGTCGTGCAGTAAGAATAATGATGGGGAAGTTGTTTGCCATGTATTCCTCAGAACTTCTATTTGATGAGCGCGAGACGACCTTCGACTTTCGTCGAAATGATTTTTGCTTTTCGCACTTCGTTTGCGACTGCTTCAAATAACGTCTGCTTCGAAAAGCTCGGCGCCGGCACGTCCATCCCGAAGTATTTTTTTCCTTGCCCGACCATGAAGTCGCTGGCGGCGCAGACGTACATTTTTTTGTCGTCAACTGGTTTGCCGCCGACTTCCAATTTCATGAATTCCGCCGCGCCGTTCGCGTTTTTCTTCCACGTTCCTTTCAAGCCTGATGTTTGCAGCGCATCACCAGCCTGCAAGCCGAAGAGCACCGCGTCTTTCAATTGCTTTCCGCTCAATTGAAATGTGACAAGTACGTTTCTGAACGGCAGCGCTTCAAACAGCTCGCGTCTCGTGAGAGGACCGGCGCTGATGTTTGCGCGAATGCCGTTCGTGTTCATGAATGCCACGTCCGCTTTTGCCGCGCTCCGCTGCGCGTCCGCGAGAAAATTGCCGACGTTGCTTTCGCCTCTGCCGCGTTCCCAATCATCCTTCAATTCGGCGAGCACTTCGTTGAAAGTTTTTTCGATTTCCGAGTTCACAGAATCAACGAACGAGGAAAGCGCGGTGCGCGGTCTATCGTTGCGCGCCCAAAGTAGAATCAATTTTCCATCGTGCCGTACGACTTTATCATCTTCAACAGTAATGTCGAGCACGCCAACATTTTCGCAGCGCGCTCCGGCTTGCACAATCACAACGCCGTTGACGATTCTCGGTTTCGTCAATCTCGTGTGTGAATGGCCGCCGACGATGATATCGAGTCCGTGAACATTTGCCGCGAGCACGGTGTCGTCTTCGATACCGATGTGCGTTATTGCAATAATCAAATCCGTTTCTGCGTCAATCTTATCAATAATCTTCTGCGCGGTTTCTTCAGGCGAGAGGACTTTGATGCCCGCGATGTTGTTTTGATTGACCACGCCCGCAAGCCCCTGCAACATCAAACCGAACAGACCGATGCGCAAGCCGCCGCGTTCGAGAATCACGTAATCTTTATTATTGACGGGAAACTCGTTCTTGTCGTTCACAAGATTCGCGGACATGAAGGGGAAGTTTGCAACCTTCAAGAGTTTGCGGACGTTCTCTTGCGAAATATCAAACTCGTGATTACCGAGACATGCCGCGTCGTACTTCAGCATGTTCATCATTTCATACAGCGCGCCCCCTTCAGCGCCCTTATGCATCATGTCGCTGATCGGATTTCCCGTCATCACATCGCCGCCATCGAGGAGCAAAACGTTTTGCTTCAGCGTGCGAATACTGTCGACGCGGAATTCCAATTCTTTCATTCCACCAACAAGCGGCTTAGGCGATTCCTTGACCCACACTGCGTCGTGCGGAATGAACGACGCGTGCATGTCGTTCGTATGAAGAATCGTGAGTGTTCGCGACGTGGAAGGCTTGACAAACGATTGTGCCTGCGTCGTGGCTTGCTGTTGGAAGGATGACGAACCGCCGCAAGCGATGAGCATCATGCATGAACTAAAGGCGACAAGAACGTAGAGCGAAAGTTTCAGATTCATGATGGAAGTTCTCGTTAGTTTGGGAGGAAGAAGACTGCAAGAATCTACTAAGAAAACTTGAGTTTTGGAAGGGATGCGGTGGGGCTGAAAAAGCGAGTACGAGCGGAGATTTTGAAATTTTCTCTTGCATCGCTACCGAGTTCTTGCTATACTCTGTCAACCAAAACCATCATCAACGCTGCCAATCGTTTCACGACCTCGATTCTCTTTCTCACTGTACTGAAACTTCCGCAATGAAGCGCGCTCGTCCGAAAGACATTGTTCCGCTTGAACGCATTCAGGGCTCGATTCTGCTGATCCGCGGCAAGCGTGTGATGCTCGATTCGGATCTTGCGCGACTCTATGGCGTCACGACGAAGCGTCTCAATGAGCAGGTGAAACGCAACAATGATAGATTTCCGCCCGACTTTATGTTCCAATTAAGCAAGGCTGAGTTGGAAAATTGGAGGTCGCATTTTGCGACCTCCAATCCTACGACAAAAATGGGACTTCGAAGACCCCCGTACGCATTCACAGAACACGGCGCGCTGCAGCTTGCAAGCGTTCTCACAAGCCCGCTCGCAACTCAGGTCAGCATCCTCATCGTTCGAGCGTTTGTTCAGTTGCGCGAGGTTCTCTCCACACACAAACAGATAGCCCAAAGGCTTGAAGAACTCGAGCAGAAAATTGCATCTCATGATGAAACGATTGTCTCGCTCGTCCACGCCATCCAACAGCTTATGGAACCTCCAACGACGTATGCGATTGGGTTTCAGCTACCCAAATGAACAAATAATCAAACAATCACCGCGCACAATATCTAAAGAGTATCAGATGCTTCGCTTTGCTCAGCATTTGAATTCACTAACAACAAACAAAGGAGAACACTCATGGGCGCACCAATAGTTCACTGGGAGATTATCTCCCGCGACGCAGCGCGTCTGCAAGAATTCTACAGCAGCCTCTTCGGCTGGAGCATCAACGCGAACAATCCAATGCAATACGGATTAGTCAGCACCGGAAGCAAGAAAGGAATTGGCGGCGGGATAGGCGCGCCGGAACCGAATATGGAGTCATTCACTCCCGTGACGTTCTATGCCGCGGTGGACGACATTCAGGGCGCGTTGAATAAGGCTGTCGGACTCGGCGCGACGATCGTCGTGCCGGTAACGGAGAATCCGAACATGGTTACATTCTGCCAGTTCCGCGATCCGGATGGGAACGTCATCGGCATAGTGAAGAACCAGCCGCCACCGCCGAAGGCGAAGCGCGTTGTCAAAAAGAAAGCGGCGAAGAAGCCCGCGAAAAAATCGGCAAAGAAATCCGCGCGAAAACGCAGATGAGATTTACTCACTGATGTTACGCAAAACGAATATTTTCTTCTGAGCTCTTCCGAAGGAATCCCTTTGGGAAAAGCCCTCACCCTTTCCGAAGGAATCCCTTCGGGAAAATCCCTCTCCCAAAAGGAGAGGGACTTTTTTGAATCCATACTCTCAAAGGAGTCCTTCGGACAATCCTCCCCTTCTCCCTTTGGGAGAAGGGGCCGGGGGATGAGGGCGATAATAAAAGCGATACAATCTGTTATCCTACGTAACGTCAGTTACTAAGGGGAGAAGACGGCGCGCGCATTCTCGCGCATCAATCACTCACAACACAAGGAGAAACTCCTATGCCTTACGATGGTATCAACTGGCTCGCGATTCTTGTCGCGGCAATCGTTCCGATGGCGCTCGGCGCGCTGTGGTACTCGCCGATGCTCTTTGCAAAGCAGTGGATGAAACTCATCGGCAAGACGGAAGAAGAAATCAAGAAAGCTTCTTCCAACCCTGCCGCGATGTATGGCGTGACGTTCATCGCGACGCTGGTCATGGCGTACATCATGGATCATCTGATTCACAACAACGGTTCCGCCACGTTCTTTGAGGGAATGCGTTATGGGTTCGCGCTGTGGCTCGGCTTCGTCGTCACGACGCACTTGGCGTCGGTAACGTTCGAGTTCAAGCCGAAGGGATTGTATTACATCAACATGGCATACAACCTTGTGTGCTTTGTCCTCATGGGAGGAATTCTCGCGACGTGGAGATAAAAAAAGGCGGCTGCCAGTCCCCCTCTGTCAGCCGCCCGTCCATCTCCTTCAACCGAAGTCGAAGGTTAGGATTCTCTGCTACGCTTTTTCGTGCAACACCTCATTGAGTGTGAGGAGAAGTTTGTCGGTGGTGTACGGCTTTGGCAAGAAGCGCATGGGTTTACGACTCGCAGCCTCCGCCGCTTTGAATTTCTCCGACGAGCCACTGACAGCTACGAATTTCACGTCAGGATTGAGTTTCTCCAAAGCGCGTATCGCCGACGGTCCATCCATGTAGGGCATGATCATATCCAGCAGGACAAGTTTGACGTCGTCTCTGTGCTGGAGGAACATCGAGAGCGCCTCAACACCATCGCTTGCGACAACGGTCCGGTAGCCATGCCGCTCGAGCGAGTCCTTCGTGATGTCAAGGATCATCTGCTCATCTTCAGCGATGAGCACAAGCTCGCCGGAGCCGTGCGGGATCTTTCTTTCCTGCGCTTCAGCATTTTCCGCCGCGCTGGACTCGACAGCGGGCAGATGAACGGCAAACTCGGTTCCCTTTCCCATTTCCGTCTGCACGGTCACAAATCCGCTGTGGCCCTTGACGATCGCGTGCAATGTCGAAAGTCCGATGCCCGTCCCTTTGCCCACTTCCTTCGTTGTGAAGAAGGGTTCGAAAATTCTGTCAAGAGCCGCCGGCGGAATTCCCGTTCCTGTATCTTTGACTCTCAAAATAATGTATGGTCCCGGCTTTGCCTCGAGGTTCATGGCGGCGTAGTTACGATCGAGTGTCGTGTTCTCCGCCGAAATCGTGATCGTGCCGCCATTGGGCATCGCATCCCGGGCGTTAACGCAGAGATTGAGCAACACTTGATGCAGTTGTGTCGGATCGCCCTGGATGCTCCAGAGGTTCTTCGGAACGTTGACGCGCAGCTCGACGTTCTTCGGAAACGACTGCATCGCGAACATCTGCATCTCTTTGATGATGTGCGAGAGCGCCATGAGCGAACGGACGCCTTCGAAACCACGGGCGAACGTGAGCACCTGCTTCACGAGTGAAGCGCCCCGCTTCGCGCTGTTCTCCACTAACTTCAGAATCTGCTTGCTCTGGTCGTCCGGGAGTTTCCTTTCGAGCAGGCTAATCGAGAGCATAATGGGAGAGAGCACGTTGTTCAGATCGTGTGCGATGCCTCCTGCAAGCGTGCCGATGCTTTCCATGCGCTGCGTGCGCAGTATCTGAGATTCAAGCCGCTTCTTATCCGTGATGTCCGAATTGATGACGAGGAGAGATTTTGGCTCGCCATTATTGTCGCGCACAAGCGTCCAGCGGCTCTGCACGGTGATCTCTTTGCCGTCTTTCGTCGCCTGTTCCAGCTCGCCGCTCCACTCGCCGGTATCGAGCGCAACCTTCATCGGGCTGCTCGCTGCGGCGAGTTGAACTTCTTTGTAGAGAACCTCGCCTGCGTTCTTTCCGAGGATTTCATCCGTCGTCCAGCCGTACATGCGCGCGGCGCTCTTGTTCCAATAGACGATGCTGCCTTCGAGATCATGCACGGCAATGGCGTCCTGCGCTTTATCGAGCAGCGCGGCTTGTTCGCGGATCTGCTCTTCGACTTTTTGGCGCTCGCGGATTTCGTCTTTCAGCCACGCCGTGCGCTCCTCGACTTTCTTTTCAAGTGTTTCGGAAAGTGATTTCAGCTCATCACGGGCTTTCACGACCTCGGTGTTCTTCTCGATCATTGATTCATAGGTCGAGAGGAAAAAGTTGAGCACTTGCTGCCTGGTCGAGTTGATCTGGTACGTTTCGCCTCCGAACATCACGCGCGAAGTGGGTTGGGCAACCTTATTCGATGCGAGAATGTGCTGCACTCGTGATAACAGGCTCTTTGCATCGTAAGGTTTCGCAATGAACGAGTCCCCGCCGGATTCCAGTCCGTGCAAAACGTCCGTCGGATCCGAGTGAGACGTGAGGAGAACGATGTAAATGTCCCTCAGTGATTCGTTCGAGCGGATCGCGCGGCAAAGCTCGTAGCCATCCATTTCCGGCATCATGATATCGCTGATCACGAGGGAAACGCGCTCAGTTCTGAGCTTTGCCAATGCGTCCACGCCGTTCTCAGCAACGACGACGCCGTAGCCCTGTTGCTGCAGGATAAACTGCAGCTTCATCGCCTGCGTCGGCTCGTCTTCTGCAATCAGAATGCGCACGGTATGTGGTTTTTGCTCCATCTCGTTCCTCTTCATCATGCGGCAATTGCCTCGAACTCACTCAGGCGTGATCTCAAGAGCGTGAAAATTTCTTTGAACTGATCACATGCCCGGGAAGCTTCGCTCAGATCATTGTTCCGCCCCATTTGCTCCAGCTGCATCGCGGCATCGTACGTTTTCTTTGAGGCAAGGTTTCCGACTGCGCCCTTGAACGTGTGCGCGGAACGGCGGAGCGCCGCCGCGTCCTGTTCCCTGATCGCGTTCTCCATAGCGCCAATCATGTTATCGGCATTCTGGAGAAATACACGCGTCAGCTGTGTCAGCATTTCTTCGCTCCCCAAACACTGTTCAAGCGCCTCCGCGCGATCGAACACGGTCTTATCTTCTGCCACCGGCTGCTTCACAGGACGCGGCTGATCGAACTTCAGCTGCGGCTGGAGCACTTCGGGAACGTGACGCTGCGACGCTTCCGCTTGCATTGACGGCGCGATACCTTCGAGGATCTCAAACAAGTGTTCGGTACGGACCGGCTTCGACACATAGTGATCCATCCCGACCTGGAAACACTCGTCTTTGTCGCGTTGCATTGCATGCGCCGTCATCGCGACGATCGGTATGTGTCTGCCCGTGGACTTCTCACGTGCGCGGATCTGCCGAGTTGCTTCCAGCCCGTCCATCACAGGCATCTGAATATCCATCAACACCGCATCGAACTCTTCCTTCGCCAGCATGTCGAGCGCCTCCTGCCCGTTGTTCGCTATGCGAACTGTATGTCCCCTCTTCTCAAGGATCGCAACAGCGAACATTTGATTCACTGGATTGTCTTCGGTCAGGAGCAGCTTGAGCGAACGAGAATACGTTGTTTCGTTCGTTGCAACTTCATGCGCTTTGTTCGATTCGACAACGGGTGTTGCGTTGATGGTTTCGATGATCGCATTGAAGAGCTCCGATTGAATGATCGGCTTCTTCAGATACGTGTGAATACCGAGTGCGCGGCAGCGATCGGAGTTTCCTTTTTGCGTAGAAGAAGAGAGCATGATGACAGGAGTCGTCTGCATCATGTCGCGCCGGCGCATTTCTTCGGCAAGCTCGAACCCGTCCATCCCCGGCATAATGACGTCGAGGAGCATCAGCTTGAACGGTCTGTGGTGGCTCGCCGCGCGTTCCAGTTCCTCAAGCGCAGCTTTTCCTCCATCCACGAGACGCGGTTTCATATGCCAATTTGTGAGCATGATGTCGAGAATGTAGCGCGACGTGGCATTGTCATCAACGACCAGGACGGGCAAATTCTCAAACGATAGTGAGTCGTCGCCGATGGCTGCGTCTTGTCCCTTTCGCAATCCGAACTTCGATGAGAAGTGGAATGTGCTTCCTTTTCCGACTTCGCTTTCGACGGCGAGCCTGCCTCCCATCATGCCGATGAGCTGTGTAGAGATTGATAAGCCAAGCCCCGTGCCCCCGAACCTTCTCGTGATCGAACTATCTGCCTGTGAGAACGGATCGAAGATCCTCTTGATCTGGTCGGCCGGAACGCCGATGCCCGTGTCGGTAACCGCAAACCGAAGCACGGCGCTGTCGTCGGCTGCGGTTTCGGTGTGCACGTGAAGCGAGACCTCTCCCCTCTCGGTAAACTTGATCGCGTTGCCGACGAGGTTCGTGATCACCTGATTCATGCGCACAGGATCGCCGATGACGCGCATCGGCACGTCGGAGGCGATATCGCAGGCAAGCTCCAGATCCTTTTGATGCGCGCGCAACGCGAGGGCTTTCAGCACCATGCCGATCGTATCGCGAATGTCGAATTCCGTCGCTTCCAGCTCAAGTTTACCGGACTCGATCTTTGAGAAATCCAAAACATCGTTGATGATGGTGAGAAGCGCGTCTGCCGAGCTTTTCACTGTTTCGAGATACCTCCGCTGCTCCACCGAAAGCTCCGTGTCAAGTGCAAGTTCCGTCATCCCGATGATGCCGTTCATCGGCGTGCGGATCTCATGGCTCATGCTTGCAAGGAACTCGGACTTGTATTTTGCCGACTGCTCCGCAGCTTTGCGCGCCTGCTCAAGCTCAACGGCTTTGATCTCCAACATGTGCGATTGTTCTTTCGCCTTTGCCGTCGCGTGGATCAATTCCTTATTGTACTGCCGTACCTTCGCCGCCTCCTGAGCGAGGAGCGTAATGCCCATCAGTCCGATTGCAAAAATGAACCCACTGACGAGAATGGACATCAGCCGTTGATCTTCAATCTGCTTCTCATACACGTCGAGCGAGTAAACGAGCACGACCGTTCCGAGCTGTCGTTGCTGATTTGCAATCGGTGTGTAGACCGTTACATTGTTTTCATCTACCTCGACGTACCGCTCAGTGAACAGCTTCTCATTCTTCTGTACTGTCGCTTTCAATGGATTGTATGCGAACAGGGAGCTATCGCTTTCGCCTTGAATCGCGACGTAGGTGACGTTGCTGTCCCTCTTTGCCCACTCAAACGCCTTCTGCACCATTTCGAAATTGCTTTCGTTCAGGCCCGTGCCGACCGAGAACGCGAGCATCTGACTCAGCGACACGGCTTGCTTGCGTGCGGCTTCCGTGCTAAATGATTTTTGTTTTGAAGGGTAGTACATCAACCCAAACAGCACGACTGCGATCCAGGGCACGGCGAAAACCGCTATGAGTTTCGCGCGGTACGATGAACGGATTTCTTTAAGCTGCTTCATGTAGTTGACCGAACATAACAAGGCAAATGATTTTCTCACATGGGTTCAACAAACATGCCCGAGCCGGGAGTCCTGAAAGTCGAAGCAAAAAGCCTGCAATCAGGAATGGCAGCTTTTACAATTCTACATGTTTCCATGGTGTCGGGACATACGACCTCGAGCGTACCGACGTTTTGATTGGCAATTGATCGTTGACCGTTGACCATTCTTGAATGCTCACCGTTCAACGGTCAATTTTCTCCGAAGGAGTCTCGACGAGTCGAGTCGTCGACCTTCGGACATTTGTCAATTTGTATGCCCTGTAAGTTGCAGATGGAACTGAAAGGGCGAGTGGTTGGTGAAGATGAGAAGGGAAGCGATGTGGCTTCTTACGGTTTCCTGTTGGGATGAGTGTTTTTCGATGACGTATCTTTCCACGCCATGTGCGGATGAGGAACCGGTTCGGTGTACATTCCGCCGAAAATATCCATCGTCTCGATGTTCTCATACCGGAAATACACCTGGCCGTGTGTTCCGAGCATCCGCGCGGATTGAATCTGATCGGGGATTTGCTCGGCGATCTCCGGTTTGAACGCTCCAATGCCGACGTACACATGCCGCTCGCCGGCGATTTTCTTCCACGTGCGGGTGATGTGTGCGAAGTCGGGTCCCCGCGTGTTGAATTCGAGTTCCCAATACACCTGGGGGACGACGTAATCGAGCCAACCGTTCTTCAGCCATGTGTGGGCGTCTTGTGCAAACCAATCGGGGCCGCCGCCGGCCGTCTTCGCGTCCGGCTGCATGCTCAGATCTCCGCCCGGATTGCCTATGGGCGCAGCCCCGACTTTTGCGCGCGGCTTCAACTTCGCGACAGTCAGATACGCTTCGCGGACGAGCGCGTTGATATTCTCGCGCCGCCACCGACCGATAGGGGTCCCGTTCCCGAAACGCATATACGATCTCCAGTCTGAAAAATCCTCTCCCGGATAACGAATGAAGTCGAAACACACTCCATCAATCTCGTATTGATTCACCAAATCCGTCAGCACCCAGAGCAAATACTGCCGCACTTCCGGAATCCCGGGATCGAGCCACACCTCGGTTTCGTACTGCACAACCCAATCGGGGAATGCGAGCATGGGGTGGAGTGGAGCGCTTTGCGCAGGTGCGACGGGTCCGCGAATCTTGTACGCGTTGAACCATGCATGGACTTCGATTCCCGCCTGATGTGCTTCGTTCAGCAAGAACGCAAGAGGATCCCATCCCGGATCTTTTCCGAGTGCGCCGGTGAGATTTTCAGCCCACGGTTCGAACTTCGAGCGATAGTACGCATCCCCCCGTGCCCGCACCTGAAAGAAGATAGCGTTGAGATTCGCAGCTTTCATGTCTCTGACGATCTTCCTCAGAGATGCTTGCTGCTCAGTGCGGTCATACGATTTTGGCCAGTCGAGACTGTTGGACGTGGTGAGGAAGACTCCGCGCAATTCCTCTTTCGGCACAGCCGACGGTTGGGCTGCACCGGAGAAGTGCATTGTAAGAATCGAAAGAACAGCAATGATGAAGCGTTGCAAAGAACAACCGTCGTTTGTTGTTTGAAATGATGTCTTAAGTATAGAAGAACGAAGCTAAACTGCAAGCGTTGAATCTCACGCGAGCCATACCTATATTGAATTGATTTCATGTGAGCAAAGTCCATACGAAATACACCTGCCAATCCTGCGCGTACGAATCGCCGCGGTGGATCGGCAAATGCCCCAACTGCGGCGACTGGAACACATTCGTCGAAGAGCTTGCTGATCGCTCACAGCGGAAAGCGAAGCAATCGTCCATCGTCAAAAATATTTCCGCGCCGACGCCCCTTGTAGATGTGAAAGTCGTTGACGAACCGCGCACCTCGACGCGCATTCCGGAGTTCGACCGCGTGTTGGGCGGCGGCATAGTAGCCGGTTCGGTCGTCCTCGTCGGCGGCGATCCGGGGATCGGGAAATCCACGTTGATGATGCAGATGGGAGCGTCGCTCTCTTCCCACATCGTTCTGTACATTTCCGGCGAAGAGTCGCTTAATCAAATCAAACTGCGCGCCGAGCGGCTTGCGATGAAGCCGACGAAAAATCTCCTGCTGCTCGCGGAAACAAGTCTGCACGTGATCAACGCTCTGCTCGAACAAACGAAGCCCGACCTCATTATCGTCGACTCGATTCAAACGATGTATCGTCCTGAGATGGAAAGCACTCCCGGCTCGGTGAGCCAAGTGCGAGAAGCGACGGCGATGTTTATGCGGCACGCCAAGTCCAACGAAATTCCGGTCTTTCTCGTCGGGCATGTTACAAAAGAGGGAGTGATTGCCGGACCGAAAGTCATCGAGCACATGGTGGACACCGTATTGCAATTCGAAGGAGAGCAGCATTATTCGTATCGGATTCTTCGCGCAATCAAGAACCGCTTCGGCTCGACGAATGAGATCGGTATTTTCGAGATGCACGACAACGGCTTGCGCGAAGTCGCCAATCCGTCGGAAGTATTTTTGTCGGAGCGAAAATTCGGCGCGTCCGGCTCGACAGTAGTCGCGAGCATGGAAGGAACGCGTCCGCTGCTGCTCGAAGTGCAGGCGCTCGTTTCGCCGACGAGCTACGGCATTCCGCAGCGCACAGCGACAGGCTTCGACACAAAGCGATTGCAGATGTTGCTCGCGGTGTTGGAGAAACGCGTCGGGCTGCACATCAGTCAGTACGATGTCTTTGTGAATGTCGCTGGCGGCGTAAAAACGAGCGAACCGGCCATTGATTTGGGAATGGCGCTTTCGATCGTGTCGAGTTTGAAAGATGTTCCCGTTGATTCGCAGGCTGTCGCCATCGGTGAGATCGGATTGGGCGGAGAGATTCGCACGATCAATCAAATCGAAAAACGAATCAGTGAAGCGAAGAAGTTAGGGTTCAAGAGAATCGTCGTTCCCAAAAATAATCTCAAGGGGGTGAAGTTGAACTGCGATGTGAAGCTGATTGAAGTTGATACGGTAGATGATGCGATGAGAGAAGTCATCGGTCATTAGTCATTTGTCATTTGTTATTGGAGGAACACATGAGTCAAATGGAAATCATCGAAGAGATTAGGAAGCTGCCCATTCAGGATCGTGTTCGCGTTGCTGAGGCGACAATCAAACTGATAGGCGAAGATCTTGTGAGGCGTCGGAGAACGATTCCTGACAAAGAGAAGATAGAGCAGCAGATGGAACGAGCAGCAGAGTTGCTGAAAGACGACCATGCGCCGGGAGGCGAATTGACGGAGTTTACCGCGCTTGATGCTGAGGATTTCTATGACGAGAAGTGAAATCTGGCTCATCAACCTCGACCCAACGATCGGCGACGAAATCAGGAAAACCCGTCCTGTCGTGATTGTCAGCAATCCTGCAGAGGAGATGGACAACATTCTCGACGCCTTAATTTTGGTGTTGAAAATTTATGCGTGATTCACCCCGTCAATGAAAACCCTCCTCAAACTCTCCACAATTATCACAATGGACGCGCAGCGCCGAGTGCTGCAACCCGGTGGCATCATCGTCAACGGCAGCTCGATTGAAGAAGTCGTTGACGCAAAGGCGATGCGTGCGTTCAAAGGGAGAGTCGTTGACGCGTCCTCGCTCGTTGCAATTCCCGGGTTCATTCAAACACACATTCATCTTTGCCAAACGCTCTTTCGTGGGCTTGCCGACGATCTGGAGCTGCTCGATTGGCTCAAGCTGCGCATCATGCCATATGAATACGCCCACAACGCGCGCTCCATGTATGTTTCGGCAATGCTGGGTATTGCGGAACTCATCCGCTCGGGAACGACGACCATCATGGATATGGGCAGCGTGCATCACGAAGAAGAAATCGTTCGGGCGATTCATGAAACAGGACTCCGCGCGTTCGTCGGCAAGGCGATGATGGATGTGAACGACTTGTACCCGAAGCTGAAGGAGCCGACCAAGGACGCAATCAGCTCTACCCTCCAACAGGCAGAGCAGTGGCACAAAAGCTCGGAAGGAAGAATTCGCTACGCAGTCGCGCCGCGGTTTGTTCTTTCCTGCACTGACGGGCTTCTTTCCGATGCATACGAAATGACGAAGAGTTTTCCCGGCATGCTCTTTCATACGCACGCAGCGGAGAACCGGCGCGAGATGGACGCCGTGCGAACGCGGTGCAAGATGGACAACATCGAATACTTCGAGACGCTCAACATTCTGCAGCCGAACACCTGCCTCGCGCATTGCATTTGGCTGAACGACCGTGAGATGGATTTGATGAAGGAGCGCGACGCGAAGGTTCTGCATTGTCCTTCCTCCAATCTGAAGCTCGGCTCCGGTATCGCAAATATCCCGCGTTATCAGGCGCGAGGAATTACCGTTTCGCTTGGCGCGGACGGCGCTCCGTGCAACAACACTCTGAATATGTTCACGGAGATGCGGCTGGCGGCGCTGCTGCAAAAGCCGATTCATGGGCCGATGGCAATGAATGCGAAGTCGGTTCTTGAAATGGCAACGCTCGGAGGCGCAGCGACCCTCGGCATGGCGAACGAAGTCGGAAGCCTTGACGCAGGAAAGAAGGCAGATATCGTTCTGTTGGATCTCAACCGCATTGGGAACACCATCTCGCCACAAAGCGATGACGAGCTGTTTTCCTCGATCGTGTATTCCTGCTCGCCTGAAAATGTTCATTCGGTGATGGTGGATGGGCGTTGGGTTTTTCGTAAGCGAGAGTTTCTTACGCTCGATGAAGAGAACATTGTCCGCAGGGCAAAACGGGATTTGAAGGCGCTGAAGGAGAGAGTCAGTGTGTGAAAGTCCACCATGAACAGACTTGTTCTCGCTACCCATAACAAACACAAAGTCGAAGAGCTACAAGCGCTGCTTGTCCAAGCGCTGCTTGGAGCAACCGGCATCGAAATCCTCACGCTCGATGCTTTGCCGAACGTCGGCGAAGTTGATGAAGATGGCGACACGCTCGAAGCCAACGCGCTGAAGAAAGCGCGCGCGGTGTTTCGCCTCACGAATCTCCCCTCGCTTGCAGATGATACGGGGCTTGAAGTGTTTTCCCTGAACGGCGCCCCCGGGGTTCTTTCTGCGCGGTATGCAGGAGAACACGCAACCTACGCGGACAATTGCAGGAAACTGCTTGCCGCGCTCAAGGATTCACCGCCTCATGATCGCGGAGCCCAGTTTCGCTGCGTGCTCGCGTTTGTCGCGCCGAATCAGGTTGAACGAGTTGTGGAAGGAGTTTGCCCCGGAATGATTATCGCCGAGCCGCGGGGGACAGGCGGTTTCGGCTACGATCCGATTTTTCTTCCCGACGGCTACGGAGAGACGCTTGCCGAGATGAGCATGGAGCTGAAGAACACTCTCAGCCATCGCGGGAAAGCCTTACGGAAAATAACATCCGTACTGCGCGGATACACGCTTCCGAGACTCTGAATTTACTCAACGCATTGAGTAATATTACTCACTGATGTTACGCAGAATTTTGTTTTCTTTTGTATTCAAACGCCCTCACCCTAAATCCCTCTCCCA
>JANNUB010000545.1:0-7582 GCA_031394795.1 Ignavibacteriota bacterium
GATCGCCGCGCACAAGCGCTTCTTTTGCGCGCCGGAGCACCAGCTCCGCCCGCTGCATCTCGAGAGATCTATTCCGGCCGCAACAAATGGCAAGGAACAGGAGCGGAATGAGAAAGCAGGATTTCAGATATGATCGCCGCATCACCCCATGTCATGCTTCACTTGGCCGGATAAACCTCATGATCGAAATCACCGCGCCGACCAGCCCGAGAACCGTCCCCGCGGCAACGACAACGCCGAAGAATGCCCGCGGCATGTTGACGTATGAGGAAAAGTCGCTTGCAAGAAATCTTGTGGTGTACTCAAGAAGGAGATAAAGCAACCCCGAAGCAAAAAGTCCGCCGACGACACCCTGTACCATTCCTTCAATCAGGAACGGCAGGCGAATGAATGTTGTGGTCGCCCCGACAAGCTCCATCGTCCGGATGATCTTTCGTTTAGCGTAGATGGCGAGCCGGATAGTGTTGCTGACAAGAAGCACAGCGGAGATACTAATGAGAACTCCAAGTCCGAGCGTGATATTGTTGATCGCTTTCGTCCTCCTATCGATGAGTTCAAGGAGGTCTCTCCGATACGTGATTTCATCAATGCCACGGATCTTCATCAATGTATTGTAGATTCTGTCCACGCCGGCAAGTGTTCTGTGTTCCGGCTTGATGTAGATCTTGAATGAGGGGGGCAGCGGGTTGAAATCCAGCACGTTCTCAATGTCCTCGCCAAAGTCCTTCTTGAAAATCTCCGAGGCGTCTTCTTTGGAAACGTAGATGAGACTATCCACGCCTTCCGTTGAAAGCACTTTGTTGACCAGATCTCCCACGCGCTCCCGTCCGACCGGTTCCACCAGGAATGCCTCAAGCTCTATTTTCGAGCGGAGCAGCTCGATAAAGCGCGACGCGTTGATGCTGATGACGGCAAAAACGCCGAGTAGGACGAGCGAAATACAGATCGTGATGATCGAGATCGCCGTTGAGAGCTTCGTGCGGGTAAAGCCCGAGAGACTTTCTTTGACTGTGTAGGAAAGGCTCATCGCTTTGGTTTAGAAGTTCGATTCATCGCGCCAACCAATGATTTTCTTGGAGGTTTTATTGAACGTGATTTTTGCATAACCATCCACGCGGCTGATGTCGCTCGGGTTGAACGTGATGGTAAGGTTGAATCCGCGCACAATCACAGTGTCCGTTGGTGTTGAATTGCCTGACGTCGGAATGGTGTTGTTCCAGATCAAATCCAGGCGCTGGGCATTTTGAAACAGTCCATACGTCGTGCGCAGCTCCGTGTCGCGACCCCATGTAACGTCGATCCCCCCGTTATCGTAATCGCGGTAGACGAATACGAATGCTTCATCGAGCAACGGAGCATACACGGAAGTATCGCGAAACGTGTACGCGACCTGCATGCAACGGAAAACCCCTTCAATAGATACCGGGTTGCAAGGCGCCTCGGCAGGGGATGTGTCGAGTCCCGGGGCGAACGGGTTGCAGCGAAGTGTTGAAACAAAGAGCACGACGAGAGACAGTGAGGATTCGTGCAGATTCTCCGAAGGTCTTTTGCTCTCAGAATGTTGCTCAGAAGACATCTAATTACTGAACTTCCCCTTGAGGCTACTCCACGTCAAGTCGTTCGTTGTTTTCAAATCCACCCAGCGTGAGATCGTCCACTCGCTGTTGTCATTGATGAGAGAGAAGCGGAGCGCTCCCCGCACGGTTGTCGTGAACGTCGTGTCGGTGTGTTCGAACGTCAGCGTATAATCGTAGCCGTATTCGCGCGAGTCGGTAGTAATGACGGAATCGGGTTTGCTGACGAGTGTCAGGTTCGAGAAGCCGTTCGGCTGCCGCGCCTTTGCCTTGAGATTCCGGAAGTACATCAGTTCCTGGTCATGCGTCCAGTTTCTCAACACCGAGGCGTACACATCCGCCGCATCCGCCGACGGGACGAACGTGAAGCCGCGCTGGTTCCGCGCCGGATTCGTGAAGCAGGCAATGTAATGCAGGTCGTCTTTTTGCGCAATTGCTTTTTGGAGATTGGAAATGACTGCATGGGGTAACGTTTGCTGCTCGTATTGCGCACCGGATTGCGTCGGCGGCTCGGCCTCCCGCGGCTCGAACAGGCTGCATCCACCGATGCACAAGGCAAAAAGCAAGAACCAAACGTGAGTCATAAAACAATTCTCCCCTCAAGCGCGCGCGTCAGGGTCGCTTCATCGGCAAACTCAAGATCCCCACCGACGGGGAGGCCGCGTGCGATACGCGAGACTTTCACGCCCAATGGTTTCAACAACTTTGTAAGGTACATAGTCGTCGCTTCACCTTCCACGTTCGGATTCAGCGCCAGAATCACTTCCGCAACATCTCCGCTGATCCGCTGCAGCAGCTCGCGAATCTTCAAATCGTCCGGCCCGATACCGTCGAGCGGCGAGAGTGAGCCTCCAAGCACATGATACAATCCTTTGAACTCATTCGTTTTCTCCACCGCCATCACGTCATTCGGCTCTTCGACCACGCAGATGATGCCGCGCTCGCGCTTCGGGCTTGAACACACCGGGCACGGATCAACCTCGGTGATGTTCCAGCAGGACGAGCAGTAGCGGATCTTGTCCTTCACATTCACCAGAGACTTCGCCATCTTCACAACATCCTCCCGCGGCTGCTTGAGGATGTGCAGGGCAAGCCGCTGCGCAGTTTTCCGACCGACGCCGGGGAGCCTGGCAAACTCTTCGATCAATTGTTGAAGAGCTTCGGAGGTGTAGAGCATTTCTTACATCCCCGGCAAATTCAATCCCGGAATATTGGGCAGCATGCCGGCGGTGACTTTCGCCATTTCCTCCTGCGCCATCTTCGATGCATCTTCGAGCGCCTTGTTGGTTGCTGCAAGTACGAGGTCCTCAAGCATCTCAATGTCGTTGGGATTTACCACTTCTTTATCCATCTGGATTTTCACGATGTGCTGTTTGCCGTTCGCCGTTACTTTCACCATGCCGCCCCCCGACTCTGCCGTGACGGTTTTTTGTTCAAGCTCCTCCTGCACCAGCGCCATTTTTTCCTGCATCTTCTGCACCTGTTTCATCACCCCCGCCATGTTCGGCAGACCCTTCATCGCGTTCCTTTTTCAATTGAGATCGAATAATTGCATTCTGAAAAAATATACCTCAAACATGAGGGAAAAGCAATGATAACTCACGTTAAGCAAGGACCCAACAAATGGAACGCGGTCTACGACCCGTAGGGACGACGCGGATTCGGCGGATATAGATACGGATTGAACGAAAACAACAAAAAAAATCCGTATCGAAATCCGCGTCATCAGTGTTCTCCGTGTTCTATTCTCTTTACATCATTGAAGCAAGACGAAAAGACGAGCCACATCATCGCCGAGCGAGATGCACTATCTGCTCTTCAGCAGCCACACAAACAGCGGCGCGCCGACCGCAGCAGTGACCGCGCCGACAGGAATTTCGGTGGGGGCGAGTAGCGTGCGCGCAATCAGATCGGCGATGATCATGAAGCTCGCACCCAGAAGAATGGACGAAGGAAGGAGCAGCCGGTGGTCGGGACCGAAGAGCATTCTGCAGATGTGCGGAATAATGAGTCCGACAAATCCGATCACACCGCTGACCGACACGACCAATCCCGTTATCAGGGAGGCGAGCAGATAGGAAAGCCGCTTGACGCGCCGAACGTTTGCGCCGAGCTGCAGCGCGGTCTCGTCGCCGGTCGCGATGAGGTTGTAGCTTTTCGCCTGCATGAGGAGCACTCCCGACGCGGCAAGCACGAACGGCGAAACGAGCGCAACCGACTGCGCCCGCGCGCCCGCGAGATTCCCCATCAACCACAGGTAGGCGCTACGCATCTCCTGAGTGGAAACCGCTATCACGAGGAGAACAGCAGCGTTGAAGAACGCGCCCACCATCACTCCGGCAAGAAGCAGGTCGTTCGTATCTATCTGCCCGTGGCGCCGCGCAAGCCAGTACACCAGAAGCATCACGAGCGCCGCTCCGACAAATGAGAAAAGCGAAAGCGCTATGGCGCCGGCTCCCAGTACGAGAGCGAGAATCGCGCCCACCGTGCCTCCGCTCGAAATGCCGAGGATGTACGGTTCGGCTAAGGGATTGCGGAGCAGCGCTTGAAAGACCGCGCCCGCGACCGAAAGTCCTGCCCCGACGATCATTGCGAGCAGAATCCGCGGCAGGCGAAGATCGAGAACAATGGCTCTCTCCGCTTCATCAACGACATGCGTATTGGTGAACGAATCGATCACGGTCGAAAAAGGAATCGAGACGCTCCCCACCGAAAGTCCCGCGATCGAGACCGCAATGAGCAGCGCAAGAAGTGAAGAAAGAACACCGACGGTTCGTCGCAGAGAAAGGGGAGATCGCGTCGCCACGTTCACTCCCATTCGCGGCGTCTGCCGCGCTTCCGGGGACGCCGATGAATGGCTTTTTTTCGTTCCTTGCGTCGCTCCTGCACGGTCTGCGGCGGCTCGACTTCGACAGGCTCTCGTGCGCCGACGTGTTGCCACATTTCTTCGATAAGCTCCGAAATCCCTATCCGGGCAACCGCAGAAATGAAGAAAGCCGGCGCTCCTTTGAACTTCTTGCTCTTGAGTCGCTTGAGCGTTGCGTCATCGAGAATATCAATCTTGGTAACGACGACGATCATCGGTTTTTTCACAAGCTCCTTGTTGAAAAGCTTCATCTCGTTTTGAAGAATTCGAAAGTCGGCGGCGACGTCTTCGCACGTTCCATCGAGCAAAAACACGAGCACTTTTGTTCGCTCGATGTGCCTGAGGAACTGAATGCCCAGCCCCTTCCCTTGATGCGCGCCTTCGATCAAGCCGGGAATGTCGGCGACGACAAAACTCGCGCCTGTATCAACCTTCACAATGCCGAGATTCGGAACGAGGGTCGTGAAGGGATAGTCGGCGATCTTTGGTTTGGCTGCCGATATCACGGAAATGAGCGTTGATTTTCCGGCATTCGGAAATCCCACTAACCCGACATCGGCAAGCAGCTTCAGCTCAAGCTCGATCTCGCGTTCCTCGCCCGGTTCGCCGACTTCGTACTCCCGCGGCGCCTGGCGTGTTGATGTGGCAAAGGCAGCGTTGCCGCGTCCGCCGAGGCCGCCGCGCACAACAACAAGCGGCTGGCCATTCTTCGAGAGATCGCCGAGGATTTCATTCGTTGTCGCATCGCGCACGATTGTCCCTACCGGAACATGCAGCACGAAATCCTCGCCGCTCTTTCCTGTTTTCAGCGAGCCAAGCCCGTGTTCGCCGCGCTGCGCTTTGTAGAGGCTCTTGAATTGATAATCGAGGAGAGTGTTGAGATGGGAATTTGCTTTGAGAATAATGCTTCCGCCGCGTCCGCCGTCGCCGCCGTCGGGGCCCCCCTTCGGCACATACTTCTCACGACGAAAACTTACTGACCCTGCCCCCCCACCGCCGGCTTTCACATGGATGCGGGCAACGTCAATAAATTTCATTATGCTCTCTTCAGGTCGGGGTTGAATCTCGCGTGCATCGCGTCCGTAAATTCCACGACGTCGGGCGAAAGAACATCGAGCTTCCTCATCTCGAACAATTGACGCAAGTGCAGCTGCGCTTCGCGCCACGAGCGTGCCGTATTAATCGAATTGATGAAGATCCCGTAATCGTTCTCGTCTCCTTTGAAGATGCGCCGGATGAACTTCGCGCGCTGTTCCACCGGGAGCGAATCGTCCACTGCAAGATTCTCCGCTCGACGAGTCGCGTCGTTGTCCTTTCGCATGTCCGGGCGCTCGGGAAAACCCAGTATCGCGTCGCGGAGACGCTGCCGCTCTTGGGCGAATTTTGTCATCTCATTCGGATTGACGACGCTCGGCATGTTCACTTCTGCGGGAGCGATATCCTTCTCCCGCCCAGCCACATCGACGTTTGGCATTTCGTCGCGGGTTGCATCAAAAAAGATCGCGTCGACTGCGTGCGGCATTGCTTCAAGTTTCGACGCGTGCTCTTCGTTGTCTTTCCGAGTGGAGAGAATATCAACTCGCGTCGGCTCGATAAATTGCTCTTGCTCGATGACCGGCTCAGCCGGCGGCTCGGCCGGCGGCTCAGCCTGCGTCGAAGGCTCAACGGGCTTTTGTCCGGCCGGCTCAACCGTTGTCTCAGCCGATGCGAGCGTTGCTTGTGCTGCAATTTCCGCAGGCTCGTCATCCGCTGTTATCAGTGGATGTGGTTCAGCAGTTGCCGCCCGCGGAGCGAGGATCTCCCTTTCCGTCGCTTCTACTTCTTCCTTCACTGTGTCTTCGACACGGTGGAGGTCTTCAAGAATTCCGATCAGCTCATTCATCGAGATTTGTGTCCGCGATCGGACCTTGTACATCCGCTCGATATGATTTTTTTCCTTCGTCATGCCCTTGTCTTCGAAGAAGAGGAGAATCGCGCTGAGTGGAACGGGCAGATCCATCGAAGCATTGCCGAAAAGGAGAAAGTCGTAGATCGGCTTGGCAAGGAGCGCCAACTCTCGCGCAGTGTGCTTCCCGACGACCTCTTGATCAATTTTCCCGACAAGAGCCTTGAATTCTTCCGCGGCAATCGTCGCAACGCCGTTGCGCAGCACATGTCGTTCAATGAGAATTCGGAAGTAGGAATATTCGACCGCGAGTTCCAGCTTCCTCATTATTTCGTCGGCAGCGATCGTCTGCGATTTCTCGAACATCACGTTGTTCAGTGTCCACTGCGGACGGCACAAGTAATTCTCGAGAAAATGGACGGTATCTTCCGTCAACTTCAGGAACTCGTCGCGCGAAAGGACGGACTCCATCGCCAGCGATCGAACGACGCCTTTCGTGATTTGTGCGAGCAGGGGGGATTTACGGAGATCGGCTTCGACGAGGGTCATCACTTGCGACGTCATGAAGGACTTGACGCCGCGAGGCAACTCCGCCGCGACGATCTCGTTCAGCTTGACGGCGTCGCGACCATTGATTGTCGACTCGACAATGATTTGTTTAATGAGTTCGGTTTCTCGTTCCAGCATAACGGTCTCCCCCTTCGCAACCATATGACAAAGGTCGGTAACAACTTACGATTTAATTCAATGCGAGGCAAGGAGCCGATGTTACGTAGGACACATCCTCCTTATGGGTCCGCAATGAATCGGACGCCGGCATCGTACATCGTGTACGATTCCACATACCGTCTTGCGCTTTCAAGGCAAAAGACCTTCAGTCCCAAGCGACGTGCCCGCTCCAGTTCCGGATGAGTCAGGTACATGATGAAGAGAATACTCGGGCGATCCTTGCGGCGAAAGAGCTTGCGGTGCCCTTCGAAATGGAGAAAGCCGGGCAGCCTGGGATCGAGAAGGGCTTGTTCGAGCGGCGAGGGTTCCAGAAGGTGGTTATCCAGAGCAAGGGTTGGTCCGTGGGCAGTCATAACGATGGAGGAGTCCGGCAGTGCGAGCAGAGAAATCCTGTTCCGGAGCATCAACAGGTCGCGACGAAGCCGAAATTCTTCTATGACCATGCCTGCACGCACGTTCACTCCCGCCGCGCGACGATTGTCGCTGCGAATCACATCCAGATTCACAAGACCGGACACTATGAGAATG
>JANNUB010000581.1:0-14715 GCA_031394795.1 Ignavibacteriota bacterium
ATGTTGTTCGACATGAGGTCGGTGTGTACCGTTCCCGGAATTGCCGCGCTCATCCACTGCGTTGCTTTGCGATTCTCTTTCGGAAGTGTCTTGTATGCGTTGATTGCTTTGAACTGCCATTTGCCGTTAAGGTCAAGCTTCTTCATAATCATCATCTCAGGAGCAGCATTTTTCTCACACGTGAGCCATCGTTAGTTTGAAGTCGGTAGTAGTAGATGCCGCTTGCAATCCCGCCTTGCGGGACATTCCAGCGCACGGAATAGAAACCTGATTGTAGATTTGAATTCACTAACGTCGCTACTTCTCTTCCTAACACATCAAACACCCGTAGGGACACGCCATGGCGTGTCCCTACATTAGTAGGAACTGAGAATCGAATTGTTGTTGCAGGATTAAACGGATTCGGAAAATTCTGTTCCAACACAAACTCGGTAGGCAACAACTCCTTCTTGTCCTCATCAATCGCCGTCGTTACGCCAGCAAGCGCCTGAATTGAATCTACCGACAGCGCAAAGTTGTAGATTCGGATATCATCGAGCACGCCATTGAAATTGTAGCTTTGATTGTTCGGCAATACCTGTCCAATCGTCAGCGCAATCGTGGTCGGAAGAATCGTGCCTGACCATGAAGTAAATCCGTCGAGTTCACCGTCGAGATAAATCTCGAAGTCCGAGCCGCTGTACAGCGCGGTAACGTTGTACCATCTGTCCACAACCAACTCCGTTTCGGAATCGACATCCTTGGTGCCCGCAATTGTTTTCACCGTCCATCTCGCCCGCCGATTCGAAATGGACACTTTCAACCGGTTCTCCCAGTTGCCGTGCGAAATCGGATACTGCTCGCGCTCGTAGAACGCTCCAATCTTCATCCAAAAATTGATGGTGGTTGATTGTTGAAAGTTCAGGCTCGTACTGCTCGGTGCATCAATGTAGTTCGTGTTGCCATCAAACGCGTAAGCGCTATTCGGCATGCCGCGTCGGTCGGCGACAAGCGTTGCGCCGTGGACGGTACCGTTGTTGTTATTACCACTCGTGTCGTTCGCGTTGCAGTCGAACGGATAATGCGCTACATGAGTTCCGGTTTGCGTTTGGTAAAAGTCCCGCACCTCGACACGGATGCTGTCCCGCGTAAGCCCGCTTCGTCCGTCATTCACCGTAACATACAGAACATAATTGCCGGCAATAGAAGGGGAGGTCCACACAACGTTCGAACCGTTTCCGGTGAAAACTCCGGTGTTTGAACTCCAAGTATACGTCAGCGAATCGCCGTCAGGGTCGCTTGCCGCACAAGCAACTTGACTGTTTGAGTTGAGATTGATTTTTCTCGGACGAGCGGAGACTCGTGATACGAGCGGCGCATGATTGATGCTTACAACAACCTGCATGTTTGTTCTTGCTGTGTCTCGTCCGCCACGTCCATCATCCACAAAGCATGTGATGGTGAAGTTCCCTTGAGAATTCGGTGCAGTCCACACAACGTTCGAGCCGCTTCCGGTGATCACTCCCTGACTGACTTGCCAAGTGTAATTCAGCGTATCGTTGTCGCGGTCAACCGCGGTGCAGAAGAGTTGCGTGCTTCCGTTGAGTAAGACAATAGAGGCTTCCGGCGAAAGACTTTTTATTCTTGGTGGATAATTGGAGACAGGCTGACCCGAACGGTAGTCCACCACAATTCCGTTGACCAACATTTTGTCGAGTGAATACGTAACAGTTCCTCCTGATGGAGTAATTACCACTAAAGCTGCCGAGTTCGCCGCGATATCAAATGTCGTGGCGCCGCTGACTCCGGTTCTCAAGAATGAATTCGAAACACAATCATACACATCATGTTGTCCGCTGCCGACGTTGATGGCGATTGTTTGTTGCACATTGTTTGGATTGAAATAGAGAAATGTCGGATACGCTGAGGTATGATAGTAATCAGTCTTGACCGCGTCGAGTCGTAGAATCATCGGCACGTTTGTCGTGTCAATGATTCCAGCGAAGATGCCAACGTGCGATGAGCCGTAAAGCCCCAAATTCGTTTGCGCCCATCCGCCGCTGATTGCATCACCGGTTGCAAACGGACTGAGACTATTCCGCGATTGACGCAACGCTTCATACGCAATCGTGGAGTTCGGGTCGTACTGATGCGCCCACTCTTCACTGTCTTGAAGACTATCGGGAAGATAATTGGAATAGAACAAACGGGAAGCGTTCGCAGCGTTCAGCATCCACTTTCCGATTGCGCGTGCAAAGCGGTCGTCGTAGCGCACCATCGGAACGAGCGCGCTTGCTTGCTCGAAGGTGTTCATTGCAAACGCGTAATCGTTCGAGCCGTTCACTTCGCCGATAAGTCCGCTCACGTCGTAGCCGCCCCAATTCCCAACCATCGCTCCCCATGAACGCAACGGTCCGACATCAAAACACCAGTTCACCATTCGCTCGACGTTGTAGGTTGTTCCGAGCTCTGCGTTCATCCGCCCAGCGAGATATGTTCCGTACACAAGCTGCAACTCGTATGAAGGGTTCGAGCCATAGTTGTCCAGGAATTCCATCGCCCATTCCGCGCCGATGCGATATTTGGCGCTGTCGGTTTTCACATATGCATTGTAGAAGAGCCACGCGAGCGCCCCTGCCGCTTCCGGCTCGTGGACTCCCTGATCATACGGCGTCATCGTTTGCAAAAACCAACCGCGGTGATCCACATTCGGTCTGCGCCACGGAATGGTGCTTCCGCCCATCACGCGCACGGCCTCCAGCCATCGGTCGGCAACCGTTGTGAATTGATAATTGTAATCGCCGGTGTTGGGGTAGAGATAATTGAGTTGATAGAAAAAAACATTAGGCATCGTCAAATACCAAAAATCATTTCCCGAGTCATCGACCGGAGCGTTCTTGTACACGTTTTGCGAGGGGCGGCGGTTGAACCACTCCTCAGCCATCAACGCAAAGTTAAGTCCGTTTTGATTGCTCTTGTCAATTCCAGCGAGTGTCGCGCCAACGACCGCGGGTAAACAGTTAATTGCTTCGCGACTGTTGGGAGAGTTCGTGCCGACGTACGAATGCAATCCGAAACTGTTATGGTTGGGATAGTTCACTGTGTTCGTTACAATGCGACCCAAGGGAAGATACGTTCCTGTACGATTGAAGTCGAACACCAACGAATCATATCCACGCGTCACCTGCTTCCAGTCGCGCATGAGATACGGCGATGGCGCGTTCGGCATTTGCTCGATGCGGGGGATGGTGATTTGCTGGGCAGGCGCGAGGGAACAAAAGAGAACCGCGGCGATTGCGATCCCAAGAAGCCCGATGTGATGCGGGGTTAAGTGAGTACTTTTGATAGCACCTTCTACAAATGAGCGAACGTCGATGGTGCGGCGTGTTATGTGAAGTTGCGTCGAGATCATTAGGGATCTACAATTCCACAAAGCAGCCGCGCGTTGAAATGGAAGTTAGAGATTGAATGATGTATAGAGCAGCCTTTCACCATTGTGCTCACGTTCGATCCTTGTCAAGTATCGATCAACCTGCTTTTCAAGTATCTCGGATTCATCCTTGGTAAGGATGGAGACTTCCGCATCTTTTTTCATACCCAGCGAATTGAACGACGTACCTAGGCGTAAGCCACCATCTTTGGTCAGCCACCATCGATCATGGACAGGGAGCTCACCGGTGGAGCTTACACCCACGATCATGAGTTCGGTTTCAGGAGGATCTTGATCCGAAATACTCACTCGCCAGTGGTGTCTGTACGCTTCATCCCAAGGCTTTTGAACACCCTCTTGCGTTTGATGCTTTTGACTTGTGAGGATTCTTACACTGCATGCGGGGTTAACCGACAACAGCATTTGAAGTAACTCCAGATCATTAGGGCCAAAGAAGGGGTCACATATCTTCAGATACTCCCTGACGTTTTGGGCCAACCATTCGCGTACATAAAGAATTGCCTCGTCCCTCTTGCCTGATTTGATTAGGATGCTTTTGCCAGTCTGTGTTCTTGCCAAGTCAAACTGAGCCTTACGAATCTGACGCGTTGAACGAGCCGACATCTTTCCGGCGAGCTCGGTTCCCAGAAGCGTGGCTTCAAAGATCGATCGCAAGTGCGTTCTCGCTTGGTCTGTCTTCTCAAACCTTCTGACCGAATTCTCTGTAACCCATCCCAGCACGGGGAATGCTTCTGACAGCGGAAGGGAGGAAGCAATCTGCAAATACTCTCGACTCCGCTCAAACCGGATGGTCTCTATTCTGTTTGCATTGAGAGCTCCTAGCAGTAGCCATGCAGCCCGGGGATAGTCGCTGGATTGATTAGCTACATCCAATGCTGATGTCAACTCATTTACCATCTTCTTTTTCAGATCAAGTATGTTCAGTTGTCTGTTCAATCGAGTTCTGACCATTGCTCTGGCTGGATCGTCATCTGCTAGGGATGCAAGAGTCGAAGCGAGGTTTGGATCCAGTCTATGCGCAAGATCGACAATTCGTCTCTGAGCTTTGTACACATCGGGGTTATCGGTCGTGACAGCTGCCTTCATAGCCTTATTGAGGCATTCCCGGCACAAACCAGCGTCGACATCCATTGCATACATAGCAAGTGAATACAAATGATCAACGACCTCAATTGTACAGGGAATCTGATCGATCAGCTGCTTGGCTTCATTGAATAGCTCAGCTTGTCTCTTCGACTCACTATTTGGTAGGACTACGGCTATTATTCCAAGGACATAGACTCGATCAGCCAAGTTGGAAATAACCCGCGCTGCGTTGATCAAGTCAACCCAGTACTGTCCCTTGCTTCGCATAATTCGACCGATTTGGGCTCGTGCAGCTATCTTGTATCCGTCATGCCTGATGTGCTTTGGATTAGGCAATTTCTTGCTGATAACACGCTCTAACCTTAACGCCATGTCGGATCGCTGTCCTTGAGTAAAAACCGATCTGGCGCGCGGAGAAGTAACACTGTCAGCAATCTTTTCGATGAACGAATAGATTGTACTATCACCATCAATCAGCTCAAGAAGTTCGCAGATGGTGACAGTTTCCTCATATGTCACGTCAAAACCATGCCGCGGATATCCTTCGAACGGGTCTGAGTCAGGTTGCTTTGATAGAATGAAGTGACAGATTTGTTCGTATGCCTCGTCCCGGATGGGCAGTGGAAGCTTGCTGATTTCCTCAAGAGCCGTTTGGGGATGAGCGAAATACAGCGCAGGAGAAGCAGTGATTAGCACTCTGTTTTTGTATCCAGAATCCTCCTCCGGAATAGTTCGCAAGAGAGGTCTGATGTATTCTGAAGAGATCCTGCTGCAGATATCCAGTCGGCCCTTACCGAAACACCTTAATGCAAGCTCTGTCCAAAGACCAGCGCGGGCACCGCTTGACGGAATCCTATCTATGAGATTCGTTATTCTATCATAATCCTGTTGAGTGTTGGCCTCTTTGGGCAACAGTCCTGCGAACGCCCTGATTGAAAGCTGTAAGCAGGCCATGTAGGCACGCGCGGTCTTTGGTGCATCTAATACCATCTCGTTTCTGAATTGTTCTGTCAACTCGAGATACTTGTGTGCAGCATCGAGTGAGGTTTTTGCGAGAGCGCGGATTATCTTGTAGCCAACGTTAACCTTCTCCCAACCCGTGTCGATAGCATTCCACGTGTGGCTCAATTTGCTCAATAGGCTTTTACACATCTCCTCATGCTTTGCGCTGTCTTTGCCAGCCAAGAACGTATAGGCAAGGCAATACGCTCTGCATCGCTCGCTCGAATTCTGCACGTTGTCAATGCGAGACGCAAATCCCATGAAGTCATTCAGCCGACCCGTGAGGAGTTCACCATCGCCGGTGGCGACCGCCTCAATTACCAACAAAACACAGTCGTCCCGGTAACCTTGGTCGACTATTCTGTTGATGGCATTTGCGAGAAACGCAAGATCCAATGAACTGAGTGAGGTTTGCAGTAGCATGGCCTTAACCACATCAAGTATGCCTGCATCCCTTCGGTATTCAGTATTGAGGGATAGGACTAAGTCCAAGATCATCTGAGGTCTGGCGACCGCTAGAGCAAGGATTATCCCGCGAGTGACTTGATTGTGGTCTGCAGTTGCCTTTAGAAGGGCATCAAGGCTCTCCTTGAGTCCCTCCATGGCTAATGTGTGCAGCCCTTCTTTTGTCTCAAGCTCCTTTTTGGGGTCTGCTTCATCAAGTGTCGCGACCAGCCAGGCAAGACAGCTTGCTTTTGTAGATAGATCCCCAATTGTATCGATGTAGAAGTAGACTTCGACGATTCGATTCCTGGCAGAATCAATACTGTATTTTGCCTCAGCTTTCGTCAGCAATAACAAGAGACGGACGAACTCTTCGCTAGGTCCAAGGTTCTCAACTGTCACCTTCTGGCTATCAAGGATCCCTATTAACTCCTTTGCCTCTACCTCGTTGTTTAGGTTCGGGACAGGGGTCGCCAGCTCTCGATACACCTGAGCATTTGGAATGTATTCAGTAGTGCCAATGATAAGTCTTAGGGCGTACTTCGTTACACTACCTGCATCTAACCTTTTGTGGTTCTTCAGGCTCCATTCCCTCAAAAGAAAAACCCGAGTGCTGGTATCACTCAATTTTTCACATTCAGCGATAGCTTCAGTGGCGGTGTAGTCTCCAACTAGAAGCGATGCAGCAGAAGAGAAGTCCTTTACACTCGGATTCTTGACTCTGTTTCGTATGCTTTCAAGGGCGCTGAGTGCTTGCACCGTACTGCTGGACGCGTCCAACGCTGCTATCGAAAGCTTAGAAAATGCAACGTCCAAAGAGTTCTCTTCTGAAGATGTCCCCGTTGACTTTTCCACCATTTCAATTGCCAGCTCGGGAATTGAGTGAATCAGAACCGATGCAATTTCGATTGCTCGGTCACCCAAGGCTGCAAGGTCAATACTCCCGTACAGCTGACGCATTTGCTCGTACAATTCTGGTTCCGGCGTTAACCCCGCCTCTCGCTTTGCCTTTGCTATCACTGCAAGCAAGTACAATCTGTCCTCTTTCACTATTGGACTCTGTGCTAGCGCCAGTGCTAAGTCACACTGGTCCAGTGCCATCCGGGCTTCGATCTCAGAGCGCCATATTTCAGCACCACCCAGTTCAATCATAGCGCATTTCTGGATTACAAATTGCATCAGGTCCTTCTCCCGCCCCAACTTTTGCGCCGTAAGAATTCCAAGGTCTGCCTTCTGTTGGACCGAGCCAAACGATTGAGAACGTTCAAGGAGTTTTGCAAAGTGCTCTGGAGAGAGGTATTCAAGCAATTGCTCTAGTCTTCCAGCTTGCTCTAAATAACTCGGAAGGTGTGTTAATGCTTGATCACTGTCTGGTTCCTGCTCCAGATTATCAATGAGAAGCTCGATTGTCTTGTTTCGATATGAAGCCAATCGGCTTGCTGCAAACTTGCGAAATGGCTCTGATGCGAAACTTACTCTCTGACTTCCCTCTTCGATGAGAACGAATTGGAGTGACTTCAGAACCTCAACGATGTCGTTGGGTTCAGTCTTCACGATCCTCGACAGACTTTCAATATCGTGTTGTCTCCGATCATGGGCCAGTATCGCAAGTAACTGTCTCTGCAGTTCGTTATCTACTCCAACTCCTCGCCATTCTATCTCGAACAAATCAGGCAACCTATCCGACATGCTATCGATTAGCTCTCGAACATGTACCCCTGATTTCAGGTTTCGTCTGACACTAGACAAATAGCCCGGGTTTCCGCGGCAGGTTCTGTAGATGACATCAAGCGAGGGTTGATCAAGGCTTCGGTCCGAAAGGTATTTCGAAGTTTCATCAATCGTAAAGCCGGTGAGATGGGACGACTTCAAATTGACCTGATTCGATAGATTTCTCTTGAGCCTGTCGGAATCGCCGGAGATAAGGAGGCGGATTCTGGGGTAGTTAATTGGCAATAGTTCAAGAATCATATCCCTTTTTCCAATATCTTCATCTGGAATGTCATCAAGGCCGTCCACGACGAAGTAAATCTCTTTGCCTCGTGTCCGCACGAACTTTAGCAGATTAAATAGTAGCTTCCCATAGATACCTTGATTCACCTCCATCTCGTCTGATGGGTCCTTCTGTCTGGGGTAGAGCAGGCAATACATTTGGCCATAAAGATCCATTCTAAGGAATGTGGGATCGTAGCCCCATCGACTAGCCGAGTTCAGAAAAATTGCAAGACAGCTGGCTTGGTGCTTCATGGCAAATTGTGCTAATGCAGTCGTTTTTCCGATGCCATCATTTCCTTCCATCACGACAACCTTTGCACCTGCCTCAAAAATCCCTTCAATTGTATTGATGATGTTGTCTCGAGGAATCTGCGGTTGTTCTAATTCTGGGAAACTCTGACAATGCATTGAACGTGACAAACTTGTGGTCTGCATTTTGTTCGATTCCTTCAAAGAAAAGACGAGTAATGAATAATGGGATAAACCACCAATGGTAATTTCAGATACCCTCGTCGTGAACTAAACATAGTCAAAGTATGTCGAGAAAGAATTGATGTTGGAGGCGCAACTGCACATAACTACCGCAACTTCGCATAACGTTTATTCCATTCACGTAGCTCACGGTTAATATAGCACGAGTCCTCTCCGCAGTCAACTGAAGGGTCACCGCATCCTGCACTCTTGTGCTCATTGTGCCCGCTTCTTTATCTTCATTTCCTGCCGGGTACATCCTTCATTTCCCTACACCATACTTCTCACTCTTCTCTCCCTCCAACATAACCACCTTCGACTTCTTCAAGTCGAGCACAAGAGTCAGCTCATCGCCCTGTGAATTCTCAAACACGGCATACAGGGAGTTCGACTTCATTCCATTGCGTACCTTCCGGTAGTTTAGATATTTTCTTGCTTCCGGAAACCGCCCGACCTCCAGCACAGAATGCAACGCTTCGATGGTAGATTCGGCGCCGGAATTCTTGTTCACCTTCGTCGAATCTGTGATTCCATCGAAACAAACTCCTGTGGAAGTGTCATACATTTGCTGTTGCAGCGAATTGTTTCCGAAAAACCACGAGCAGGCGAGTCCTGCCATCTTCAGGTATTCTTTCTTACCCGTTGCTTCGTAGAGCCGGACCAAGCCAACCGCCATCGGCCGGACTCCATACGCAATTTGTTCGTACGTCATTGCCTTGCTTGTGTCTGCGCAGTCAATCTCTTTCTTGAATCCGTGAATCAACAAACGGCTGTACCACCCTTGAGCTTCCCGCTCCGCCGAGGCAATCATCCTTTTGTTGTTGAGAAGTTTTCCCGACTGCGCCAGCGCCTGGGTTTGGCCGTTGCCCCACATGTGCCAGACTGTTTCCCACGAGCGGTGAAGGCCATACGGGAATTTCGTTGCGTCACCATCTTGCATGAGCATCATGCCTTCCGCCAGCCTGGTGATCAGAGTCTTTACTTTCGGGCTGCGGGTTGCGTCATAATATTCGTTGAGTCCGAATAGCAGTTCCGTTGTCGCGTCGGAGGCGGATTCGAACAACAACCACTTCGGGATTTTGAATCCGTGCTTCGCTCCGACTTCACCATATTTGAATAGCAGCTTTTCGGCGTGAGGGATCGCCTTCTCCACCGCACGCTTCAGCTGCTGCGCAAACCGGGGATCAATCGCCCGGAAGATCCGGTAGCCAAGCGCCGTGGACCAGACGCCGCGCGCCGCCCACCATCCGAATGATTTGTAGCTTGTCGTTCCATTCTTGTTGATCGAATGATCGGCGTAAATAAAATTGTAGAACTCGCCGTCTGCGGCTTGCATCTTCAGGACGAACTTGAGGAGAGCCTTCGCCCGCTCAAGACTCTGCTTGTCCTTCGTCAGTTCGTAATGGCGCAGATACACAACCGCCGCCCTGCCGGCGTCATCAACGCAAGCAATTCCCTCCGGACCTGATTCCTTCGCATCCACCCACTCATAGTTGGGATAGTTTGCATAGACATGCACGATGTCCACGCTATCGCCGAAGAATTCAATCCGTTCTGTCAGATGTTGGAGATGTCGGAAGTTGACAAGAGACTCCTGACTGACCGCGTGAACAGACAACCCGCTTGTGAGAACCAACACGCATAATGTTGCAAGTAGATTTCTTTCTCTGACTTCCATATTGTTTCTCACTTGAGTGGAAATAACGGATGAATGCCTTCTGTTTCAGCAAGCAGCTTTTCACGTTCAGATTTATTCATTGGCGTAAAATTCGCCGCGATCTCCAATCCCAACCGGAACAGTTCTTCCTCTCCCGGGAGAATGGCTGACGCAACGTCCTCGGACAGCGTGAAGCGTAGCGCTTGTTTCGCCAGTCCGTGGTCCGTGATCGGTTGATACCAGCACTTTGGGTGAGTATGCCGCGAGCCAGAAGTCCATGGGGAATAGGCAAGAGCTTTCAGCGCAAGACGCGCAACACCTTTTTCTTTTGCACGTTCAAGCACGCGTGGACCGAACTTGCCCTGAGAATAACAAACGACGTTAAACGGGAAAAGAATCGAATCAAAATCGAATCGCTGCCTGAGCTCGAGTGCCGCTTCTTCCGAGTGCGCCGAGAACCCGATGTAACGAATGCGTCCTGCAACTCGGGCCTGAAGAAACGTTTCGAGTGCGCCGCCTTTTGAAAAGATCGCGTCAACTTCTTCAAGCGTTGTAACAGCATGAAACTGATACAGGTCGAAATGGTCAGTCCGCAAACGCCGCAAGGATTGCTCCAACTCCCGTCTGGCGCCTCCTGCATCGCGTTGCATGGTTTTGTTCGCCAGAAACGAACGCTTTCTGTATGGTTCCAGCGCCGGGCCAAGTTTCTGTTCCGCTTCACCGTTGCCATACGATGGAGCGACGTCGAAGTAGTTTACTCCCCTTTCGAACGATTCCGCGACAATGTTTGCACACTTTTCGGGAGATTGGTTGACGCAAAGCATGCCGCCGAAGCCGATGATAGAGAGCATGTCGTCGTTCTTAAATTTCCGTCGTGGGAGCGGTACAGCAGATGTACTATTCATGGTTGACCCCAATAGTTGTTGCCTGCCAACATGCACCGCGGCACCTACAGAAAGCGCAGAGTATAGAAAGTCCCGGCGCTTCATCGGGTTGGCTCAATAATACTTTTGATTGTCTTCCCTTCACGCTGATAGCGCAATGCTTCGTGCACTCCATCGAGAGGAAACTTGTCTAATTGAAATTTCTCGATTCTCACTCTTCCGGATTGCAGCATCGCAATCGAGCGGTCGAACGTATGCGGATTGACATACGAGCCGACGATGGTCAGCTCTTTGAAATATACGTTGTTTGGTTCGATAGAAATCATCTCGCCTATCGGACAGACGCCGAAGAACTCTACTGTACCGCCGCGCCGCGCAAGTTCCAGCGCGGTTTGCGCAGTCTGTGGTTTTCCGACGCACTCAATCACTACATCAGCACCGACCTTTGTCAAATCAACAATTGCGGATTGGACATCAACCTCAGTCGGATTCAGAACGACATCAGCGCCAAGCTCGCTTGCCAGTGTGCGTTTGTGGTCAAGCGGTTCCACAACAATGACGCGTGTCGCTCCGGCGTTACGGGCAAGCTGCACCATAATCAGTCCAATCGTTCCGCCTCCGATGATGACAACCGTGTCGCCGGTTTTGATTCTTGCCAAATCGATTCCATGAATTGCACACGACACCGGCTCGATGAACGCACTCACTTCAGGAGCCATATCCGGCGGAAGCAGGTAAAGTTGCTTGACTGGAACAATGCAAAACTCCGCCATCCCGCCATCAATGTCAACGCCAAGTGCGCGAAGATTCTCGCAGAGATGGACGAGTCCTCGACGACAGTAGAAGCAAGTTCCACATGAGATATTCGGGTCAATGCCTACGTGCTGCCCGACCACGACATTCGATAGTCCTTTCGCAACATCCGTGACAATTCCGGCATACTCATGACCGAGAACTACCGGCGGCGTTGAGCGAGATGTTCCTTCAACGATGTGAACATCCGTTCCGCAAACTCCGCACGCTTGAACCTGAACCAGCACTTCTCCTTCGCTCAAACTCCTTAACGGCTTCGTGATGACATTCAGGACATGTGGCTTTTCAAACAGAGCGACTTTCATTTTACTGCAACCATTTCTCGTTTTCCTGAAGAGGTTTCATGTGCAGCCGGAAATCTGAACAACATCGCCTCTCCCGCTTTCAACGTCACCTCTTGCCACTTCGCGCCTTGTGCGTGTTCAATCATCGCGCGTCCGGTTACAGCCTCATCAGCGGCGACGAACAACACTGCCTCGCCATCAAGCGCGAGACCGAGTGTGAAGATGTTCGGATTGTTCGACGCTGTGCTGAGAAGCTTTCCAATTTTTGTCGGATGCACACTCCGCACGTCATGCGTCGAGTAGAGTGTTCCTTCAAACAGAAATGCGCCGATACGCTCGTTCTTGTACAGCAGATGATTCACGGCAATCCACTTCCATGTTGAAGGAATCGCGGGATTGATTTCCAATCCATCAAGCGTTGGCTGCGCGCCGAGCAATCCTTCGACGCCGAGCCACAAATATGTCGGGGGCATCCACGGACTCATCGTCATGCCACGGCTTACGAACGTTTCGCCGTGCAAGCGCTCGGGAAATTCTCCCGGCACAACGTTGACAAAATTTTTCGGCTTCTCCGTTTCACTCAACCGATATGTGTTCAACAATCCTTCAACAAGTTTCTCAGGATGTTCCTTGCGCAAACAGTATGCAGTCCACGCGGTCAGGTTGTGCCAAACGCCGCCGACGAGCTGATAGCCGAAGTCGGGGTCGTAGTGTTCTTCCTTCGGACTTACTGTGCGCGTGCCGTATAGCGTCCAGAATTCCTCGCCCGCAAGTCTTTCGAGAATGCGGTTGCGCATCTCGCCTTCCGCAACATCAAACATCACCGGGAAAATCAAATCGCCCGTGATGTCATGATGACGAACGCCTTGGTTGTCGAGATTCAACAAATACAATCCTGTCTTTTCGGAGACGAGCGTTGTATTGATTGCTAACTTCAAGTCCGTTGCCGACTTATTGTAGAAATGAGCGTCGGCGTCTTTGCCAACCTTTGAGGCAACACTGGCGAGAAGCCGCAGCGCATAATAGCATTCAACATTGATTTCCGTGACAGCGCCAGTAAGATTGTAGTTGTCTATGATGTTGCGCCAACTGCAAATTCCCCAAACATTCGTTCCATCGGCATAGCAGCGAACGAGTCCATCTTTTATCTGTGAGAGAATGTAATCGCATGCCCGCTTCATCAACGGAAATGCGTGCCCCAGAAACGATTCGTCGCCGCATGCGATTGCGTGATGATACAGTCCATACACATACAGGGGCGTGTCATCGTTGATGTTGAGCTTGTAGTCATGCTTCTCTGGGACTTCCTCATTCGCTCGAATGAATTCCGTCAACTTCCCGTCGTCGTGGAAAGCATATTTCTCCGCCAACTCCAACAAGCCGCGTGAGAACTGCGGCGTCATGTAGTCGGAGCCGAGCAGATACCAGCCGAGGTCGCGTACGACAATGATGTCTTGCGGCGGGTCGTTCGTAAATCCCTCGCCGATGCGATACTGGTGTTGCACTCGCGCCGTGTTCACCTTCGCCCATTGCAATCCGCGGTTGATGACGGGATCCGGCGTGAAGATTTCCGTGCGTGAAAGGAGTGCATCGAACTGTTCGTGCGTCCACTCAACCACAGCAGAGGTATCCTGGCATTGCTGCAATGTATTGTACGCCTGCTTCATTCCTTTCGGTGAGAATGCGAAGACGAAAGGCTCTTCGAGATTCTGTTTTGGCGCTACTCCAAACTCGTATTCCACTTGCAGCAAGCGTTCGTCAGACGTTGAGCGATGAGCTGCCCGGTCTGACCAGAAGATTCTTGCTTCATTCGCATTCCCGTCCGTCATAATTTCATAAGCGCGCCCGGCATTCTTTATGGTCACGACTTTTGTCGTTTGATTTTCAGGCGGCTTTTTCGTGAACTTTTCGGATGGAACCGCAGGAAACATGAAAGATTGGTTCACAACGAACGTTGCTTTCTCCCGTCCTTCGTTCTTGAATCGTAATAGCATTATTCCCGCACGAAGACTCTCATCATATTCCCGACAATCATCGACTGCGAACGGCAACAGAAATTCCATCTCTGCACTGACAACTCCGCTCTTTAGCAATGTCGTTTGCGATTGAGGATAAAACACTGTTTCGGTGGGAGTCAGCGACTTGCCATTGACGACAATTTCTATCTTCCACTCACCAAGATAGAATTGATTGTCTGTCGAGCTCCACAGCCCCACTACGTTCGTCGCTTCATCAAGCTGCACGAACGCGAAGCGGTTGCCGAGGCTTGAACCTGTGTAGAGATGTTCAACTGGATATTTGTATTGGAGAGATTTCATAATTTCTTACTCACCTTGTCATTACATTTTGAGCGAAGCGAAAAATCTTACAGCAATTCGGATGCATAGAGACCCTTCGCTCCGCTCAGGGTTGAGAACCTTCGAACGATTGCCATCGCTCATCGATGGATGGAAATGCGACGCGGGGAAACATGCCGCCGGGCTTGTAGAACTTCACGTCAATTGCGTTCGGGTCGCGGGAAATCTGCGTGGCAACCTGCTTCAGCGCAGCTTCGTTGATGAGAACTTCATACTTCTTTCTCAGTTGTTGTAGTGTGCGAAACAATGTCTTCGTTTCCGCATCGTAGTACACATCGAGCCGCACCTGGTC
>JANNUB010000319.1:0-1504 GCA_031394795.1 Ignavibacteriota bacterium
GGTTATGTGCGTGTCACTTCAGCCACTGATCGAACCAGTCGCCGACCGTCGCGAACCACAGCTTCGAGTTCTGCGGCTTCAGCACCCAGTGGCCTTCATCGGGGAAGTAGAGCATCTTCGACGGGATCCCGCGGCGCTGGAGCGTCGTGAAGAGCTGGAACCCCTCGCCGATCGGAACGCGGAAGTCGAGCTCACCGTGCGACACCAGCGTCGGAGTCTTGAAGTTCTTCGCGAAGCGGTACGGCGACCAGCGCTCGTACATCTCCGGGTTTTCCCACGGCGTGCCCTGGAACTCCCATTCGTTGAAGAACAGCTCTTCCGTCACGCCCCAGCTCGAGATCAGATTGTAGACACCGGCGTGCGACACGTACGCCTTGAAACGGTCCGTGTGGCCCATCATCCAGTTCACCATATAGCCACCGTACGATCCGCCGGCGGCGCCGAGGCGGGATGAGTCGACCCAGGGCATGGTGACGAGCTTGTCGACGCCGTTCATGACATCGGTGTAGACCTTGCCGCCCCAGTCGCCGGAGATCTCGTCGATGAACTTCTGTCCGAAGCCGGTGGACCCGCGCGGATTCGGCATGAGGACGACGTAGCCGCGCGACGCGAAGATCTGCGGGTTCCAGCGATACGACCACGCGTCGTTCCATGCGCCCTGCGGTCCGCCGTGGACGAGGACCAGCGCCGGATACTTTTTCGACGCGTCGAATCCGGGTGGCGTGACGAGATGCCCCTGCACGTTCGCGCCTTCCGCGCCGGTCCACCAGATGTCACGGACCTGCCCGACTGACACGCTCTGCATCAGCGCGTCGTTGTCCTGCGTCACCTTCGTGAATTTTCCGTCGCGGGTCAGTGAGTAGATGTCGGTTGGTCGGCGCAGCGAAGACTGATCGAAAAAGATCGTCTTTCCGTCGCGCGACACGTCGATTGCGTCCGCGGAACCCTGGCTGTGGATCTGTTTGTATTTGCCGTCGAGCGTCACCTCGTAGATGACGATGCGGCCCTTCTCCGGCGCAATGACATACAGAGTCCGGCTGTCCGGCGCCCATGCCGCGGATTCGATCCAGTTCGGGAAGTCAGCCGCGAGTCGCGTCGACGCGCCGGTGGCGCGGTTGTAAAGCCAGAGCTCGAACAGGTCAGCTTCGAATCCCGCGCGCACCTGCGATCGCCACGCGATCCATTTCCCATCCGGCGAATACCTCGGCGACGTGTCGGCGCCTTTGCGGGTGGTGATCCGCTTCGCGTCTCCACCTGACATCGGAACGATGAAGATGTCGGAGTTGGTCGAGGTCTCCTGCCGCTCGTCGGTATTGCGCGCGTACGCGAGCTCGCGTCCGTCCGGCGAGACCTCGAATTCATCGCCGCCGCCGACTGAGAACGGCGGAGCGTCGAACGCGCCCGGCGTCAGATCGCGAGGCGCGCCGCTGAGCGGGTAATAGATGATGTGCGCGCGCGTCGGCTCCTGCCAGGCGTTCCATCTGCGGAACAGCAGGCGGTCGAA
>JANNUB010000601.1:0-14785 GCA_031394795.1 Ignavibacteriota bacterium
CTGCGCAGTTTGCGCGACTCGCGCAGATAAGGGTCGTTGGTGGAAGGTCCGGTGAGCAGGATGGTTTTGACATCAGTGATTTTCATGCGAACGGCGGGCATCCAATCAATTGAAGATGCCCTTTTGTTATTGAAAAGGGGACGCCACTTCGTCGTCTGCAGTCCCTCGCATGATACGACCAGCCACATTTTCCAGAGAGCGCTTGCAAGGTTTCCTAAGCGCAAGATCGTTTCTTTCTCATCCGCAGAACATGGCAAAACCGTTGAGCTTGCTTCTGAAGACTCCGTACCAAAAATCCTCCATCGCATCAAGCGCACCCTGAAGGATGTACCGCGGGACGGATTTCTCCTGATCGATATTGCCGAGAACCACCCATCTCTTTTTTCATCGCTGGAAAAACAGCGTCAAGTCCTCGGCACGATTCTGAAACTCTGTCGCGAGCAGGATATTCCGACTGCCTGGTTTGTACGCCGGAACGCGCTTCTCTCCGATGCACTGGCAATGCTGAAGAATGAAAGTGACTTCTTCTTGCAGATTTCAAGAGTCGGAACGCTGACAATCGCGCAGTTCATTCATGCAAGAGATATTTCAGACGCACAGTTCTTCCTTCCTCGAATTCTTTCGCTCACATCCACATCGAGCGTACTCTCGTTACCGGTCGTTCCGTCCAATGCTCCGCTTTCCCCGGTCCTGTCCGAAAGTAATGCAGAGGATTTGGTAGAGAGACAATATCATTCTGTATTCGATGCCGCGCCCGATCCAATGATCTTGTTCGAGCTATGGGGCGATTACAAGGAATTCAATACGCGCGCAAAAGAGGCGCTTGGCTATGAAGAAAGCGAGCTCGCCTCGCTGAGCCTGCGAGATATTGTCGTGAGCGAAAAAATCGTCGCCACGATTCGCTCGCTGCTCCTCTTGAAGCGTAAGGGCAAACTGCGCTTCACGACACAAGTAAAGAGAAAGAGCGGACGTCTCATTGATGTCGAGCTAAGCGCTTCGTTGCTTGTCCGACAGTATGTCCCTTCGGGAAGGACTCCTTACGGAGGGAAGAGTACGTTCGTTGCAGTCTGCAACGATACGTCTGAGCGGGTAAAGGCAGATGCGGAAGCGAAGAGCCTCACTCAAGAGTATGCTTCGTTTGTCGCCTCGACGCCATATCCGTTCGCGATATTCATCCACAGAAAACTCGCGTCGCACAACGCGACATTCGATGCACTCTTTCCGTTTGCGAAGGAAAGCGTTCCGTCGCTTTCAGACTTCTTTGGAAAAAGGAACTCCGAGCTTTTGAAAGAAATCGGCGCGATGTTGGATGGATCATCACACGTCCATGCGATGCAGAACCGCGAGGTCCTGATTCCCACGCCCGACCGTCAGACTGTTGCAGTGGAAGTTTCGCTTTCCGTTATTCGGTATGAAGGGAAGCAAGCTGTCTACTGCACATTTGTCGACGTTTCGGCGAGAAGAAGAGTTCGTGACCAGGCGGAGGCGACCGAAGAAAAGTTCATGACCCTTGTTGAACAGTCCTTAGACGCGCTTTCAATCTCGCACGAGGAAACGTTCATCCTCCTGAACAAGCGGTTTGCAGAGATGTTTGGTTACGATTCGACAATGGAGCTGCTGGGAAAAGTTTTCACAAGCGTTGTTGCCCGCGGCAACTCCCGGACGCAAGTGCTGGAAAACCTCAAGGAGGTCGGTGAAGGTAAAGATGCATCGCGACATTTCGAATACATCGGGTTGAAAAAGGATGGGACGAAGATTTTTGTTGCTGTTCAAGTATCAAGAATATCGTTTGAGGAAAAGCCGGCGCTTCTGGCATATCACAGGGATATAACCCAGTTGAGGAATGCCGAAGGGATTTTGGAGCGCAAGGCGAATGCTCTCGGTATTTTGAACCGAATGTGGGACGAGATAGATTCCACGCAGACTCTCGACGAAATTCATCAGCGGGGATTGTCGGCAGCCTTGAAGGGGATGGGATTCGAGACGGGCGCGCTGCTTCTTGTCGACAAGAAAACGGCAACGCTGACGATGCAATTGCGACACAACCTGAGCGACACTGTGTGCGCGAAGCTCGCCTCGCAAAGCACCGACGAGAGCTTTGTCCGCTACTTCAACAAAACACATGAGCCTGTTGTTGTGTTGACCGCCGACTACCCGCCGCATCTTCCCTTCAAAGCTCTGTTCGAGTCGGAACAATACCGCGTTCTGGCATTTCTTCCTCTCATTATGAAAAAGGAGTTTTATGGGATTCTCTTTCTTGCCACAGAGAAAGAGCGAGCGCTCGATGACCACGAGAAGATTGTGCTCTCGTCTCTTGCGCGGCAGTTCAGCAGCGCAATCGATCGGGCCCGGCAAGCCGACCAAACACGGCAAACCGAGGAGAAGTTCACTACCACAATTGAAAACATCTCCGATGTATTGTACGAGCTTCAGCCCGATGGGACGTTCAACTTTGTTACTCCCAATATCGAAAAATTGATCGGGTTCAGGCCGAACGATTTCATGACGAACGCGAACCTGTGGCGAACGTTGCTGCATCCCGATGATCGTCCGATGGTTTCTCAACGCATTTCCCATCAAGCCCGGGACATTCAGCAATTTCAACTTGAATACCGCATACTTCCCAAAGGGAAGGCATCCTACATTTGGCTGCGCGATGCGGTGCGGTACGTACGAGCGGCGGATGGATCGGTGAGCGCCATCAGCGGGATCATTGCAGATATCACTGCAGAAAAGAAACTCGCGGCGCTCTCAGGGGGAGCGGCAACCCTCCCCGACCGCCAAGGGCGAGTCTCGCTGGAAGCGGAAGGCGTTGCCGCGTTTCAGAAGAACCTTGAGCAGGAAGTCACCGAAAGTGAAGAGCTGCTTCGCAATGTCATCAACACCATGGGTGATGCGTTGATGATCTCGGATTTTCAGGGAAAGGTGTGGGAGGTGAACCGCGAGTTTACGCGGCTGACGGGCTATGAACGGAACGAAGCGCGCAGCGTCGGTTTTCCCTATCCATGGCTGTATGTAGGGGAGGTGACGCAATTCATCCGGTGGATGACCGAGCTTCTCGACAAGGAGCATCTGCACGATCTCGACATGACATGGCTCCATAAGCAAGGGCACCATGTTGCCGTAAGCTTGAGCACGACCATGTTGCGCGACGCGGGCGGCAACCCGATGGCAATCCTGAATATCGCGCGGGATATCACCGAGCGCCGTAAGCTCTCGGTTGAGCTCGCGTGGAAGAACAGGCAGATTGAGCTTCTCAACCGCATCATCAGTTACGCAAACACCACGATGGATTTGGAGATGATATTCTCCACCATTGCAACGGAGATTTTTTCTCTCACGCCGTTTGACGGCATTGCGATCGCGCTTGACGAGGGCGAAGGAACGCTGTCGCAAATATATCTCGGTGTTTTGTCCGAGGAGGGTGCCTGCAAGAAAGTGGAGCAGTTGGCCCTGAACGACGCTATTGTGGAGCAAGCAATAGAAAGCCGGAAGACCGCCGTCAATGGGGCACATACCAGCGGCGATGTCAAAGCGCAAATATCAATTCCCCTGTTCGTTCAAGAGAAGATGCTCGGCGTCTTTACGTTGGTCGCCCATCGCGAGAATGCTTTTGCCGGCGACGAAGTCAGTTTCCTCCAACCGGTCGCCGACCAAGTCGGAACAATCGTTGAGCGCGTGCGCTTGTTCGAGCAGGTGAAAGAAGACAGCGCCTACATTCACAACCTGCTCAACTCCATCAATCATGTCGTGTGTACGGTGGACAAGAACTACCGTATTACGGACGTCAACAATGCATGGGGCGAATTCATGCGACGCCAAGGGTTGGATGAGTGGGCGAACGAGGAAAGTATCGTCGGCCAATCGTTGGAGGTGATTATGCCGAATGATGCTTCGTGGGCTCATTACCGGCGGGTGATGGAGGATTTGTTTGCGCGTCGCGTCGAATACTACTCCGGAAACGCGGAGATTACGACGGAGCACCCCGACACGGCCTACCATCTGCTCATCAACCCGATGGTGATTCAGAACAAAGTAACCGCGCTCGTGTTGACACTGACGGACATTACCGAAATCAACCGTTCAGAAGCGGAAATCAGACAACGGAACAAAGAGCTTATAGCTCTGAATACCATTTCCACTTCCATAAGCAAGTCCCTTCAATTGGATGAGGTGTTACTGTTTGCCGCCGAGCAGGTACGCGAAACTTTCGATGGAAGCGTAGTGACGTTTCATCTTTTGCATGAAGATCCCAAGGAGCTGCTTCTTGCCGGGCAGTCGGGTTTATCGCCGGCCGCAGTCGAGTCCGTTCGTCGAGTTAGCCTGGAGACAACACTCGCGGGCGAGGTCATGGCATCACGCAAAGCGGCATTCATCGCTCATCATCCCGAAGCATCCGAACGGATGATTGTTGCGCGTACGGCGAATGCAAAAAGCGTTGCCGTTATTCCTCTCCAACTGCAAGGAAAAGGCTCAGGGATACTCACGGTGTGTTTTCTGCAGCATCATGAATTCACGGAAAAAGAGCAACAGCTTCTCATTCTCATCGGCAATCAGCTCAGCTCTGCGATCGAGAATGCGCAGCTCTATTCCGAGATTCAACAGCAGGTCAAGACACTCACGACCCTGTATGAAATGGGCAAGGAGTTGACAGGTGTGTTGAACCTGGATTCAGTGCTCAAAGCCGTGTATCGTGAGGTCGCCAAAACTCTCCCGCTCGACCGGTTTTACTATCAGTCATATTCGCCTGAACACCACACACTCTCTTTGCTCAGCAGAATGGTTGATGGCAACGCGGAATTTTACCCTTCGGACGTGAAGGTTCGCAATCTCGACGATTGGCCGAATACGATCTATCAAGATGTGGTTTTGACCGGAAAATCGTATCACGGAAGCACAACAGGAACTGATTCGATGGTTGCCGTGCCTATCAAAACGGATGAGAGTCTGGTCGGGATCATCTCCATCGTTTCTTCCAAGCCAAAGGCGTACAATCCGGTTCACTTGCGTCTCTTGGAAAGTATCGCTAATTTGACCGGCATCGCGATTGGGAAGGCCACTCTCTACGAAGATACGCTGAAGAAAACCCGCGAGATCGAAAACCGCAACAAAGAACTCGACGATTTTTCCTACGTCGTGTCGCATGACTTGAAGGAGCCTCTCATTAGTATCGAGGGTTACAGCAAGATCGTGATGAAAGAGTATGGGGAGATGCTCGGTCAGGAGGGGAAGGAGTATTTGGGCACCATCGTCCTCTCTACAACGCGGATGAAGCATTTGATCGAAGACCTGTTGATGCTTTCGCGTGTTGGGCGAATGAAAGAGGCGCTTGAATCTGTTCCTGTGCGTCGCACGATTGACGAGATTCTCTACGACCTTCAGTTCTCTCTCAAAGAAAAGAATGTCGTTGTCACGGTTGCGGACACAATGCCTGTCGTACGCTACAATGGCACGCGGCTCAACATGGTCTTCAGGAACCTGATCTCCAACGCGATGAAGTTCAATGACAAGCCGAACCCGACGATTGATATTCGCATGCGCGAAGAGGAAAACGAGTTTGTCTTTTCGGTTGAGGACAACGGTATCGGGATAGAGTCGCAGTATTTCGACCGCATTTTTGCGATTTTTCAGCGACTCAAACGAAGCGACGAGTACCGCGGCACAGGCGCCGGGCTGACGATTACCAAGCGTATCATTGAAAGAGAGGGAGGAAGGATTTGGGTCGAGTCGGAACCCGGTAAGGGTGCGACATTCCTTTTCACCATCAAGAAGGCTGCGTAACATCCGTGGATGAGAAACCTGTGGTAAACGTCCTTCTCGTGGAGGACAATCCCGACTTTGCAAAGCTGGTGGAGTTGTTCCTGAGAAAACACGAGCCGGAGCAGTTCGCCGTCGTGTGGAAGGAAAACGGACAGCAAGCGCTGACTGAGCTGAGCCGCAATACTTCGTATGACGTTATCCTCATGGACTATTTCCTCCCGGGCCAGAACGGATTGGAAATAACCAAGGCGTTGCAAGAAAAGCATATTCGCATACCGGTGGTGTTTCTCACGGTCAACAAGGATTTCGATCTGGCAGTAGAGGTGCTCAAGTTAGGCATAGAAGACTATCTGGTCAAAGAAGAAATCTCAACGCCGGTTCTGCCGAAGACGATTCTGAACGTCATCGAGCGTCAGCATCTGAAGGACCAATTGACGACGCTCGAGATTTCTCAGAAACGGCTCGAAGCGATTCAGGAACTGGTCCTAAAGATCACCGCTGAGCTTCGAGCGCCACTGGATACCATGGGGGTGGTGGTCAATGAACTTATCAAGAACCACGGAGACGACAACCTCAAAACGTACCTCACCATCATTCGGGACAATATGCTGCGCATCGAAAAGAAAATCGTGAAACTGAAGGACTTGAAAACGGATAAGACAATCCAGTACATCAAAGATATTCGTATGTTCGATTTGTCGGACGGCACTGTAGGGCAGCCCTAGACCTTCGGACCAAAGAAAAATCCGTATCAATATCCGTTCAATCCGCGTCATCCCTACGGGTCGTAGACCGCGTTCCCATCTATAACCGTCCTTTGTGACTTGGCTTTCCTAAATCGGAAATCAGGTTCTTGCTACTCGAAGCCCTTTTGGTTACTTTAGGTCAACGCTTCAAATCAAAGTCCCTTTTTATCTTGAGAAGAAACTGATTCGGGTAGGAATAACGCTCTCGCTTCTCGTCGGTTCCGTTTCAGCGCAAGAGGTGAACGTGCCGACAAATCTCGATGTGTTTCGTTTGCTCGCGCGGCGCGTTGCATCGGAAGTAACGATGACAATCGAACCTTCGACGAAAATACACCTTGCGGTTCTTCCGAAAGAAACCGCATGGTACATTGAAGAGGCTATTGCAGCAGGACTGAAAGAAGAGGGTTTCTCCGTCGTCGAGGATGCTGCAGCACCTTTGTTCGCCGAATTCGGACTGAGCAAAGGGCGCGTGATATACTCGAACATTCGCAAAGATGGACTCTTCGGTTCAAAGCGTGTTGATAGAACGATAGAATTGAAGCTCACGCCAAAAATCGTCAGCCGGCGAACGGGAACAACCGTCTGGATGGGGGATGTTGAAAAATCGGCGACCGACACGATTGATGTCTTCGAAATCTCCAACATAGAAAACCCAAATATCCCGATGACGAAGGGAGTGGTTCCCGGAGAAGGTTTTTTCTCGAACATTGCCGAGCCGTTGATCCTTCTCAGCTCAATTGCGATAGCGGTGCTCTTATTGTTTAACGTACGGAGTTAGTGCAAAGATGGGAGTTTTTCTGAAGTTCCGAAGGTTATTCATATCCTTCATTGTCGTTTTGTTCGCCGCCGCCTTTATCGGGTGCGGCTCAAAGGAGACGACAACGAACGTTTCCGCTGAAGATCGCTTTGCGAAAGCCAAGGCATTGTTCGATAACGGCGATTATCTCGAAGCGATCAACGAGTTCAACATTATTACATTGCAGTACCAAGGAAGCACAGTGGCAGCGGACGCGCAGTTCTTTCTCGCGGAGTGCCGCTACACGCGCGGAGAGTACTTGCTCGCGTCCTACGAATATCAAACACTGCGGAGGAACAATCCCACGAGTCCGCGCGCCGAAGAGGCAATGTTCAAGCTCGGCTTGTGCTACTACATGCTCTCGCCGGTATCGAGACTCGATCAGCAGTACACAAAGCGCGCGATCGACGAGTTGCAGGCGTTCGTAGACTACTATCCGCAAAGCTCGCTTGTTGCCGATGCATCGGCAAAGATTCAGGACCTGAACACGCGTCTTGCCAAAAAGGAATACGACTCGGCGCGGCTCTATGCGACGATGGAATACTACAAAGCGGCGATTTTTTACTATGACAACGTCATTGAAAAATTCCATGACACGGAGTATGCACCGCTCGCGTATTTGGAGAAAACCGAGCTGCTGATGGTGCGGAAAAAATTTCGCGATGCGAAAGCGCAGATCACCAAGTTCATCGAGAAACATCCGAACAGCGTCCTCCGTGCGCGCGCCGACAAGCTGAATGAACAAATCGACAGCGAGTTGAAGAGCACGCCGTCGGCCAGCGGGAAGCAGTCGGGGAGCAATGGCAACAGCTCATCGGAAGCGAACCTCATTCAGACACGATAATGCCCCTCGTCAAGGATTCGCAAGTCTATACAACCGAGCTTGTCCTGCCCAACGATACGAATCAGTTGGGCAATTTGTTAGGGGGACGGCTCATGCATTGGATCGATATCGCCGCAGCGATTGCCTCCTACCGGCACTCCGGCCGCGTTTGCGTGACGGCGTCCGTGGATGAGATCAATTTTCACGACCCGATTCGTTTGGGCGAGATTGTCGTGCTGCAGGCGTCCGTGAATCGCGCGTTCAATACTTCAATGGAGATTGGCGTGCTTGTGACTGCGCACGATATGCGTACGCAGGGTAAGGTAAGCCGCCGGGCAAATAACGCGTATCTCACATTCGTGGCAATCGATGAGAACGGCCGACCGGTGAAAGTTCCGCCGATCGAGCCGCTGACCGAAGACGAAAAGAGACGTTTCAACGAAGCGCTTGAGCGCCGAGAACTTCGACTGGCGCATAGAAACAAGGGGTGAAGAAGGAACGCGTGATCTACGCATTCAAGGTTCTCTGGAGCATTCGAAGCCGATTCGCGTGGAGTTTGTTTTATGCTCACCTGTTATGCTCGTATGCCGCATTCTCCCAACGCTCACTCACCTCATTCGGCATTTTGACCGACATCCATCTCGGCTACCGTCCGCAGGGCATAACCGTTGGGCGGGGCCCGATGGGTAAAACAGAGATCGCCGTTCTCGCGCCCGAGCAACCTGCGGTTCACCTCTACGAGATTTCCAACACGGACAGGCCGACGAGCGTAGCGGTCTTGAAAACGCAACGGCTGTATCGTGTCATCAGCGCTGCCGATGTGACGGGCGACGGAAACTCGGAATACCTTGCACTCTCCGCCCAGGGCAACGTGCTGGCGATTCTCAAGCGGCTCTCATCGTCCGCTTACAACTTCGAAGAGCAGGTAATCGAGCTGCAGTCTCGCGCGCAAAAATGTCTTGTTGCGGATTTGAACAACGACAAGCACAAGGATATCCTTCTGCTCGGAAAACAAAGCTCTGGCATCGCAACACTGCTCGGTCAAGCGAATGGCACATTCACGCACGGTCCTCTTTTGTTTCCGGACATCTCTGTAAGCGACGCTGTTACCACGGACATCAACGCCGATGGTGTGGTGGATATTCTCTTGCTCAATTGGCTCTCGAATCAGCTGACCGTCTTCTATGGCATCAGCCGGCTGATCTATACTGAACAAGTGGCTGTGCAATTGCCGTCAGAACCTTCCGCTCTTGCGATCACAAATGTAAGCAGGGAGCACGCGTTTCGCATCGCAATTACGCTTCCCGAATCGCGCGAAGTACACGTGTACTCGGGCAATTCACTCGGCGACTATCGCCTCCAAAATTCGCTTTCCATCGCCGGGCTTCCCAACGGAGTCCAATTCACCGAATTGAATGGCGACGGGGTGAGCGATATTGTCACTGGCACGCAACGGGAGATCCTTATTGCCCTCGGAGGCGCATCGGGGGACTTCTCCGCAAAAGCTTCGTTTGGCGCGGCCCGTTCCATTGGCGATTGGACCTGTGCCGACGTTGATGGCGATGGACGGAGCGATTGTGTTCTCATTGATGAAGACACAGGACGATTGATAACGCTCTTTAATACAGAAAAAACTGCAAAAGGACTCGTGGCTGAGTACTGCGTCGGATCATCACCAAAAGGTGTGACGATAGGAGACTTTGCCGGCAGCGGGAAATTCGATATTGCGGTTGCGAACTCTGAATCTTCGACGCTTTCGGTGCTCACGAACAGGGGACGCGGACGTTTCGATGGGCAAATCGCAATCACACTTCCCGAGAATCCGACCAGCGTTGTCATGGTACAATCCACACTATCAAGCAACAAAACTCTCCTCGTCTCGCATTCCGGCGACGACAAGGTGACCATGGTAGCTCTCGCGGAGGATCCGCGCCAGTCGCAGTCGCTTTCTGTTCCAACGGGCGCAGAACCTTTCGTGCTTTCGGCTAACCTGAAGGACAACCGTCTGCAGTTCTTTGTCCGGCACAGAAGCACGAAAGATCGCTCGTATCTTCTTTCTTCGTTTGAACAAATCAGCGCTACGCAGTTCGTTGAGCAGAGCCTCCGCACAACGCTTCCGACAAGAATCATCGCCATAAATGTTTATGCCGGTCAAAACCCTTCTGAGCTTTTCTTCGCGACGAACGATCAGGGACGGACAACGATCTCCTCTGCAACGTCGGAATCAGGCATGGAGTTCAAATCGCCAAAGCCGTGGGTTTCCTTTGCCGATTCCACCGTGAGCACGCGATTCATTGTCAGCGGATTTCTCAATAACGATGCGTTGCAAGATGGAATCGTTGTGCTTGGTCCCCCGCGTAATGCGTTGGGCATTTGGTTCGGCAAATCAACGACGGCGACACGGGACACCATCGAATGGGTGCGAGACGTTCAACCCGTCAGCGACGACAACGTAATCATTGAAGACCTGAACAACGATCGAGTGATGGATATCGCATGGCTCGATGGTTTGCGTCGTGCAGTTGTGGCGTTGTACGGGAACGAGAGGAAAGGATTTCGCGTACCCACGATTATTGCCCCGGCAGAAGACGTGCAAGCGATTCGTATCGCTCCACTACGCGTGCTCGACGAGCTGGACCTTGTTATGTCCCACGGAGAACGCGGAACCATTTCGGTCATCATCAATCCATTCAACCGGCAGAAGTAACATGAGGAGACGTTTGATCACCCTGATGCTCGTATCATATATCTTCCTTCAGGCTTCAGCGGAAGAGCAATCGAATGCCGCGATGTTTCACCGGCTCGGACGCATGTGGTTTGGAATCAACGCCGAAAGTTTGCCAATCAAATGCGGGTTGCCGATCATCTCCCATGCGCTTGGAAGGAGAAACGAGCTTGAAGGAATCCTGCTGCACCAGCTTCTATCGCGCCCCGGCGCGCAGAAGAGCGTTTTCATCGGAAATTTCAGAATTCACTACGACACGACGGGGATACATGAGCCTGCGATGTTGAACGCACAACACAACAGGATTCCAAACTCGGCGAACCGCTTTGCCGATTCGGTCGGCGCCATTGCGAATTATTGTCTGCGTGTCGAACGGGATCTGCTCGGCTACGCCGGGATTCCAGACGACAATGGCGCGGGCGGTGGGAGTGAATACGATATTTATGTTCAGCAACTCAGTAACTTGTACGGCCTCACAACGCCCGAATCTCCCATCAACAACAAACCGGATGGCGGCACATTCACAAGTTTCATAACGATTGACAATGACTTCATATTCGTTTCGCCCGACAGCAACCGGGGCTTGCCCGCAGTGCGCGTGACCGTCGCGCATGAACTTCACCATGCAATCCAACTCGGCAACTACGGCTATTGGACGAGTGATGTGTTCTTCTACGAAATTACGTCCGTCTGGATGGAAGACGTCGTTTTCACCGAAGTCAACGACTATTTCCAGTATCTCGCTCCCTCGTTCAGTCAGTTTCGGCGTCCGTGGATTTCATTTGCGAATGAGAATACCGACCTCATCATGTACAGTCGTGGAATCTGGGGGCTTTTCGTTGCGAAGAAATACGGGGCGAACGCCATGCGTAAATGTTGGGAGGAGATCAGAAACGCCCGCCCGATACTCGCGATTGATAGGGCTTTGCAACAAATTAGCGGCGCTTCCCTCAGGCAGGCGTTCGTCGAGTGGGCGACATGGAATCGGTTCACTGGAACGCAAAGCGATTCGGCTCTGTATTATTCCGAGGGACGATTCTATCCGACCATCGCGAAAGAAGCAGTCTCTCTCACATCATCCACTCTGACGGTCGAGAACACACTCCAGCCACTTTCGACTCGCTATTACACTATCAACGGACAGGCAACGCTGCCGGTTTCAAACATCGACGTCAATGCTGCGGTGAACTCGTCCTCAAGAAGTTTTTCCTACAGACTTCAGCTCGCAACATCGAAGAGCGACGAATCATATGGATTTGTTGCGCCGAACATTTACGCAAAGATTGATGTGAGCGATCCGAACAATTGGTTCATCCCCGTCACGACAGGCTCATTGCTTCCGTTCCCTAATCCTCTGCTGGCAGATGGAAGCGCGACCGTGAATTTTCGGGTTGGGGTCGCAACAAATGTGACGCTCTCAATTTTTTCTTCAAGCACGGATCATGTCTACTCGGCGACGCTTTCTCCGAGGAGCTTCAACGGCGAATATGTCGTGCAATGGAACGGACGGAATGAAGATGGTGATGTCGCTGGATCAGGCGTCTATGTTTATGTCATTCATTCCGGCAAGGAAACGGTTACCGGCAAAATTGCACTCTTGAGGAAATAACGTGCAGATTCAGTTCACCGCCTCCAACCTGAAAAAAGTTTTCAACCGCCGCGTTATCTTTCAGAACATTTCGTTCTCCGTTCAACAGAAGCAAACGCTCCTCGTCACCGGGCGCAATGGCTCAGGCAAATCAACACTCGTGAAAATTCTCAGCGACGTTCTCTCTCCGACTGAAGGGAGCGTGTCCATTTCGCCGATCGGCAGCGAGAAGAATTTCCAGCGCACCTCCACCATCGGGCTTGTCTCGCCGTATTTGCAGATGTACGATGAATTTTCCGCGGAAGAGAATCTGCAGTACGCCCTCGCGATTCGTGGGATGAGAACCGAATCATCGTTCATTCAGTCATTGCTGAAGAAAGTGTTTCTTTATGAACGCCGCAACGATGCAGTCCGAACCTACTCATCGGGCATGAAGCAGCGAATGAAATACGCGTTCGCCCTCGTTCACAATCCTTCGATACTCATTCTTGACGAGCCGACGTCGAACCTCGACGCCGAAGGCATTGCGATGGTGAAAGAAATTATGCATGAGCATCGCGAGAAAGGAATCCTGATTGTTGCAACGAATGATCTTTCCGATGTTGACCGGTTCGAAGTTCAGGTGGATTTGAACGTTACCAAATAGCAAACCTACTGTTTCCCACTAATCTTCACGAATAGACACGAATGTTTCAAAGAAAAAAATCAGGGAACAGCACTCCTCAAAACCAATTCGTGAGAATTAGTGTAGATTCGTGGGAAGAGAAATCTTTATCGAGATCGGGGATCTGGCTTCGTTCCGCCGTCAGCATCTTCAAGAAAGACTGGCACTCCGAGCTTCGCACGCGGTACGCCATCAGCGCGCTGGTGATGTTCGTCGTGACGACGATTTCGATCATGGTGTTCGCACTTGGGAGCGAAAGCGCTCCGGTGGATGTTTTGTCCGGCATGTTGTGGGTCGTGATTTTCTTCGCTGCGATGTCGGGTTTATCGCGGACATTCGTGACCGAAGAGGAGAGAGGGACGGCGATGACGCTTCAACTGCTCGCCTCGCCGAGCGCTGTGTATTTCGGGAAACTGATTTTTAATCTCGTGCTCGTCGTCGGAGTGAACGCGTTCATCGTGTTGCTCTACACGATTTTTCTGAGCGGCTTCGTCATCAAGACGTATCCGATATTTGTCGGAACGATTGCACTTGGAAGCATCGGACTCGCCGCATCATCAACAATCATCGCTGCCATCATCGCGAAAGCAAACACGAAGGGGACTCTGTATCCAGTGCTCTCATTTCCGATTTTGCTCCCGCTTCTGCTCACGTGCATCAACGCAACGCGGCTTGCGGCGGAAGGGGCGTTCCTCAGCGAAGCATTTGGTGAATTTCAATTCCTCGTTTCATATATTGTTGTCGTTGTCACTGCATCGTTTATGTTGTTCGAATACATCTGGAAAGATTGATGGTTAAAACAATTCTCTTCGTTTGGATGACGGCGGTTATCGGTCTCGCCCTCGGCTTGCCGATGGTCGCGCAGCCCACGGCGTGGTATCATTTCCCGATCATTCCGGGTCTAGAAGAGAAGGCTCGCATCATGTTTTTCCACGTTCCGACTGCGTGGCTCAGCGCACTCGCATTTGTGATGAGTATGATTTTCGGAATCAAATATCTCCGCAAGAAAAATTTAGACGACGACATCAAATCTGCTTCCGCGGCTGGTCTTGGATTCATGTTTTGTTTCCTCGCGACAGCCACGGGTGCAATTTGGGCGAAGTTCAGCTGGGGAACGTTTTGGAATTGGGATCCGCGACAGACTTCGATTTTCGTTTTGCTCTTGATTTACGGCGCGTACTTCGCCCTCCGCTCGGCAATCGAAGTCGAAGAGAAGCGTGCAACGCTCGCCGCGGTCTATTCCATCATTGCCGCGGTGACGATGCCGTTTTTTATGTTCATCATGCCGCGTATTCTCGCAAGCCTGCATCCCGAGCCGATTCTCAACACGCAAGGAAAAGTGCACATGAACACGACGATGTTGACGGTTTTTCTTAGCTCGCTTGTAGGTTTTACCGGGGTCTATTATTGGATGTGGAAATTACAAGTACGCGCGCAGAGCCTCATCTCAAATCGAAACACGTGATATCGAAATATCAAAAAGTCCCCTCTGTGGGAAAGCGAGTGCGAGGGGGAGAGGGGATTTAGGGGTGTGTACAGACTACGGAATTATCAATTAAGGAGTTCGCTTGGCAGAATTTCTCGCTCAGAATTCATTATACATTGTGTTGATTGTCGTGCTCGTTGTTTGGCTCGGCATCTTTGGTTATCTCAATCGCATTGACAGCAAACTGAAAAAACTTG
>JANNUB010000033.1:0-3191 GCA_031394795.1 Ignavibacteriota bacterium
CTCTAACCAGCTGAGCTACGCGCCTGCTACTCAAGGGGGCGGATTCTAGCCTAAGCCGAAGTACCGCGCAACATCCAGACGCAGTGCGGCTTGCAGGTCAGGTGCATTTCATCTGCGAGGCTTGCCAACAGCGTTGGCAGAACATTTCGGTTTCGCGTTTCGGCATTTGAATGAGCCCCGACTCAGGCGGATGGAGTTTGGCAGGTGACCGGAGTGCAAATTCCGAATCCAACCACTTCCCTCTCGCAAGCAGGCTACGCTTGCCGCATTCAAGAACGACCGCTACTTTCTTGAATTCGCGATCATCAGCGCCTCACACCCGGCACAGGCAGCGAATCGGTTACGCTACCCATGCAACCATCCTGCCAAGGCGCGACCCGGTCAATCTCCTATATACACACGCGGAATACGACGCCACGGCAAATCAACCGATTTCAACCTAGCACTTTTGCCTCAACCCACTATTGACCTTCATCAAAAGCGAGCTGAGGCATGGGCCGAATGGGAAGCCGGCCGGCCAGAGCCGTGTCGCCAGCGCCGACATTTGTTGGAACGGTCGGTACTGAGGCAAAAGGGTCAGCGCGAATGCCGCCATTCCTCCCGAGGCACAGAAGCGAATTCGAGAACTGACAGACAACGGGTCATTGCGTGACGAACGTTTGAATGTTCCACCATCGCGCATGCCAAGGAGGTCATTGAGCATTGGAGGGCCGATTACAATGAGAGCCGGCGTCACATGGCTCTCGCCAATATCCCGCCCAGCGAATTTGCCCGTGGGGCGGGCGATTCAACGGATCACCAAGATCCATAGGCGCCGAAAGGTCTCTTCACACGGCCCGGAAAAGGCAAGCTGAGTTCTTTATAATTTCAGGTTTTGTCGGACACTCGAACGCACATAATAGGGAGAAGTGAAGTGCAGAAAAGCGATATAGCAAGTACCGAGGAGATTCAGAAAAAAATAAACAAGGTGAAGTGGTTCCTCTCCTATGAAATCATTCCCGGAGTTGTGTCGCCCGGGATATTTCCGTTTGATGCTGCTGCGTATGCCAATCTGCTTGGCATTCCCGAAAATCTTACCGGAATGCGAGCACTTGATGTTGGGACCTGGGACGGTCCTATGGCATTTGAACTAGAAAAGAGAGGTGCAAAGGTTGTAGCCCTTGACATTCAAAATCCTGATAATACAGGCTTCAATATCGCTAAAGAGTTAAAGAATTCAAAGGTCGAGTATGTGGAGGGTAGCGTATATGATCTGACAAGATTATTAGAGGGAACATTTGATCTAGTTACTTTTTTAGGTGTTTTTTATCATCTGAAACATCCACTGCTCGGTTTTGAGAACATTGCATCGGTTCTCAAAATGAATGGAGCACTATATTTCTCAGGAGAATGTTTTATAAGTTACGCTGAAACGCTTACAGGCGAAGCAGTCAGCGATATCGAAAAGATTGCGAGGTCAGATATCCCCATAGCGCTTTCCTATCCCGGTCTCTACAAAAAAGAAGGCAATTGGTTTATCCCCAATGTTGCATGCATAAAATCTTGGATGATCGCTACTGGATTCGAGTTGGAAAATCATTCCATTCTTCATGATCCAGCGGCTGTTCCTCATCCCACACAACGTGTAAGTTGCCGAGCTAAAAAAATTAGAAACACCAGCAATCTTGAACATCCGCTCGTTGGAGTTCATTTTTTTAAAAGTGAGATGAAATAGCCAATTTTGAGCATCCCTCAAACTTTAGGTTCCAATCGTCCCTCTGTAGGCCAGATAGTCAAAGCGTCGAAGACTTGCGAGTTGAACAAACGAAGATAGTCATAGTGAACAAGATCCTCTCTGACGTTACTTAGCTTATAAGTCAGTTCAGGGTTGATGTCACATTTAACGCAATAGGTTACGCGCCCTTTAAGTTCATCCTGCAATATTTCCTCGAAACGTCCTCGATCAGCAAAAGCTAAGCGCGAAGCAATCATATCCTTGGCATTAAAAGGCTCCAGTTCATCACCGCGAAATTTACCGTAGATGTAAGTTCCATCTTGTCTTGGCGGCCCGCAGCAGGGTGTGATTCGATCAAGAGCATCTAGCGTGATGCTCTGATAAAGCCATCGGCATGTGCTGGACGAACGGTTCGACTCCTGCCCGAGAGCACCGCGCTTTTCACCGCGTGTCAACCAGGATTCGGCAAACGCTTCCTCGATTGCATCATTGACATTATAAAAAGCGGCCGATTCATCGAGTGGCCCCTTTGACGTCCCAGCATTAACTAAAGTCCGCCCTTGCTTGGTTGAATCGACAATCTGTACCGACGGATCGTCCCAGTCGACAGCGAAAGGTGTCGCCACATTAACTTCATTGACACCAAGCTCGCGACCCTTTTCAATTGCAAGATCGACTTCATGAATGTTGTGTTTAAAGGTGAGGAAATTCCAGACGATATAAGGTGTTTGTAGCGCCAGATCACCTTTCACCTCGACTAACCTCTTAATATTTTCGTAACCGAGATCAATCCTGCCTCGACGACGATACGTTTCATAAGTTTCCTGGGTGACTCCGTCAAACGAAGCGTAGAGGCAATTTAGACCAGAGCGAACAATGGCTTCTGCATCGAGATTAGGTATCGAGAGATTCGACGATAGACTTGTATTTAGGAGAAACTCTTTAGCACGACGGATAAATTGTGGAGTGTTCTTGTTCAGAAACGGCTCACCATAATTATAGAAAACAACACCAAAAGCAAATGGGCCGTAGAGACCAATGAAGTCATCAAAGCTTTCCTTCGATAGATTTCCACTTGGCCAATCGAAGAGTTTTTCTTTTACAGATTTAGCAGAGTGGACACAACCGGGACATTGCAACTGGCAAGCGTTTGATGGATCAACCATCAGTTGAATTGGCGAAGAAGCGAGTTTCGTATGCCGTTCGATAAAGTGATAACGCGCCACGAAAAGATTTGCAATCTTAAGTGCCAAGAGCTTGGCGTAGCCACTTGGATACGCTGTTGCCAGACATCGGTAAAAGACAAGCTGTTGCTCATCAATTAACGCTAGGAATTCAGTCGGTGTTGACCCTCTGAATGTAGCGTGATCAAGAAGCTCAACGGCAGCAGTAATTTGTTGCTCAGACGACTCGTTATAGCAAATCATTATGCTGCCCTCTCAACATTGGTGGTTCAGGCATCGCCGGCGAAGGTGCC
>JANNUB010000054.1:0-10598 GCA_031394795.1 Ignavibacteriota bacterium
GGATGATTGCGGGAGATGCTGTTGGCAAGTTTCTGGAGGAGAATCGTCTTGCCTGCCTTCGGCGGCGAAACAATCATGCCGCGCTGGCCTTTTCCAATCGGGGTGAGGAGATCCATGATACGCATGGAATATTCGCCGGGCGCAGTTTCGAGCGTAAGTGCACTGTTCGCGTACAGCGGCGTCAGGTTATCGAAAAGCGTCCGCTCGCGGATGGTCTCGGGATTCTCGTCATTCACGGCCTCAACACGCAACAGCGCAAAGAACCGCTCTCCTTCTTTCGGCGGACGCACTTGCCCGCTGACCGTATCGCCGGTGCGAAGGCTGAACTTCTTTATCTGTGAGGGCGATACGTAAATATCGTCGGGAGACGGCAGGTAGTTGTAGTCCACGCTGCGCAGGAACCCGTACCCATCGGGCAATACTTCAAGCACGCCTTTGCTGAACGTGAGTCCCCCTTGCTCGGTCTGGACTTCGAGAATCTTGAAGATCAGTTCTTGTTTGCGAAGGTCGGTGTAGCCCGCGATATTCAACTCCTTCGCAATATTATTGAGCTCAGAAATCTTTTTCGATTTCAGCTCTGCAATGTCCATTGCCATAGGGAAATCCTTTTTTCGGAAAAGCCTTCAACAGTTGCCTCGAAGCCTCATCGCAAAAATAAATCGGGGAGAACAGTTGAAGTTAATTGGTTGGATAACTGATGAGTTCGTTACAGGTGGCAGCGTAGGGTCGCTACAAAATACTTTCCTCTTCTGGTTTCAATATAGGGGAATCGATTCTTGTTGTCAAGCGACCGGTGACCGTCACCTATACGAATCAAAAAAAATCCCCTCTGTGCGTGGGCACATGCGAAAGCGAGAGGGGTGTCCGAACACAGTGAGGACGGGGTGTGTCTCGTTTAGGGTTGTGTCACCTGCGCAGTACGAATCTGCACCCCTCGCCTTGCATCGTGAATTTGCTGGATAAGTTGCTTCGTCGACGCTTCCGACTTACTCAAGAACGTATTCGGATAAAATCCAATCCACACGATAAACAGAACAACAGGAACGAGCACCACCCATTCTCGTACATTCAAATCCTTCAGCGACGCGTTCGCCGGGTTTTCAAGTTTGCCGAAGAAGACCCGCTGATAACTCCAAAGCAAGTACACCGCCGCCAGAATTACTCCCGTCGCGCCAAAAATTACAAACCAATGATTACCAAGGAACTGAGATTTGAACGCCCCAAGCAAAATCAAAAACTCACCCACGAAGCCATTCAGTCCCGGCAGCCCGACCGACGAGAGCATCACAATCATGAAGAATGTCGCGAATACCGGCATCACTTTCGACAAGCCGCCGTAATCCTTTATCATGCGCGTATGGCGGCGCTCGTAAATCATCCCGACGAGCAAGAAGAGCGCGCCGGTGGACAGCCCGTGATTTATCATTTGAATAATGCTTCCCTGCATTCCCTCCTCGTTCAGCGCGAAGATGCCGAGCACGACGAAACCCAAGTGACTCACCGACGAATACGCGACGAGTTTCTTCAAATCGGGCTGAACCATGGAAACCAGCGCGCCATAAATAATGCCGACGACCGCGAGACCCGCAAGCCACGGCATGAACTGAAACGCTGCATACGGAAAAAGCGGCAAGCAAAACCGCACGAGTCCGTACGTTCCCATTTTCAAAAGCACGCCCGCGAGAATTACCGAGCCGGCTGTCGGCGCTTGGACGTGCGCGTCGGGCAACCAGGTGTGCAACGGAAAAAGCGGCACCTTGATGCAGAAGCTGAGTGCGAACGCCGCGAACATCCATGATTGAATGTTCATCGGAATCGAAGGCGCAATCTTGTACAGCTCAATCACATTCGTCGTGAAATAACCGCCCGGCTGTTGTGACGCGTAATAGCCGAGCCAGAGAATCGCAACCAACATCAACAGCGAGCCGAACATTGTGTACAGGAAAAATTTTACTGCGGCGTAAATCCGTTCCTGCCCTCCCCAAATACCGATGATGAAATACATCGGGATGAGCATCGCTTCCCAAAAAACATAAAAGAGAAACAGGTCGAGCGACATGAACACGCCAAGCGTTCCGACTTCGAGCAGAAGCATCGAAGCGACGAAGCCTTTGAGCTTCGTTTCAATCGAATCCCAAGATGCAAGCAAAGCAATCGGCGTGAGGAATGTCGTAAGCACCACGAGCAAGAGCGACATGCCGTCAACCCCGAGATGATAGGAGACGCGCAGGCTCGGAATCCATTCTTTTATCTCGACGAATTGCATGTTCGGATTCGCTGCGTCGAATTTCACAAAGAGAAACACTGAAACGACGAACGAGGCGAGAGAGAATCCGATGCCGAGCATCTTGATGAGATTCTTGTTGCCGACATTGTCGGAATCGCGCAACAACGCGACGACAATTGCTCCGAGGAGCGGGAGGAAGAGGATTGTCGAGAGTAAAAAATTATCAAGCATAAGATTAGGAAGCAGTCTGCTCTTCTTGCGTCATCCAAGCGGGTGTTAAGCCCAAATACAAAACATCGGGGTCAATGTCAGCGCCATTGTCCCAAACAATTGTCCCCGCTCGTTCATCAACCTTCACAGTTCGAAACACATTGATGTCGTTTTTGATTGGTTCAAAAATGCGTCCATGAAGATACGGTTCAAGGTCTATTTGTTTTGTCGTGCCGTCCGTAAATCCCAATCGCACAGAAAAGCCGTCTAATGGCTCTACAGTTCTGACTCTCACAAAAGTTGTCATCTACTCCTCGCTTCTAATCTAATGGTTCAATGTCTTTCAAGTCCTCACCGTCGCATGCCAAATACCAATTCTCCAAAAGTTCTTTGCGGTGCATTGAAGCCCACTCTATAACCAAGCTTCGTACACGTCGAGGAAGTTCGCCCTCATATATTTCGAGCGTGTCTATTCTGAACCTCGCCTCATGCTCTGCATACTTTGCATGGAAATGCGGTGGAGGATGGTCGTTGAAATAAAAATAAATCGTGATTCCGAAGAACTCGCTAATGCTTGGCATGATTCTCTTTCAGAGTTCATATAGTCGCACGACATGTCGTGCCTCTACATGAATTCATTCTACTTGGTAATCAACCAACCAACAATCGCCACAACGCCAATCAAAAACACAAACACATAGCTCTGCGCAACGCCTGTTTGCAATTTGCGCGCAGCGCCGCTGAACATGCCGACCAATTGAGGAACACCGTTCACGATGCCGTCAATTATCTTCACGTCAAAAATTTTCCACATGAATGATTCGGACGCCCTTTGAATCGGGTTGACGATGGCGGCGGCGTACAACTCATCCACTTTGTATTTGTTGAGAAGAAGATTGTATGCGCCGGCGTTACGCGTCGCGAGTTTTTCAGGAACGTCCTTCCTTGTGAGGTACCATTTGCGCGCGAGGAAAATTCCGGCGAGGGCAACACCGACGGAAAGCGCCATCAACACGAATTCAATCGGCTCAACGTCATGCGGAACAAGCGACATTTTCAGATTCGCTTTCTCGAAGATTGGTTCGAGGAAATGTTCTATCTGATTACTGCCACCAAGCGCGTGAGGCACGCCAACAAATCCGCCAATCACCGAAAGCACGCACAAGATGATGAGCGGAATCGTCATCGTCTTCGGCGATTCATGCGGATGAAGATGGTGATGGTCAAACCGTTCGCTGCCTTCAAATGTCAGAGTCGTCAGTCGCGTCATGTAAAACGCGGTGAGGGCGGCGCCGACCAATCCCATGCCCCACAAAATGAAATTGCCGCTCGAAAATGTTTTCCACAAAATTTCATCTTTACTGAAGAAGCCTGAGAGCGGAAAGATTCCGGCAATAGCGAACATCGCGATGAAAAATGTCCAGTACGTCACGGGCATGTACTTTTTGAGTCCGCCCATTTTTTGAATGTCCTGCTCTTCGTGCATCGCATGAATGACGGAGCCGGAGCCGAGGAAGAGCAGCGCTTTGAAAAACGCGTGCGTCATCACGTGGAAAATCCCCGCGGCAAATGCGCCGACGCCGAGCGCGAGAAACATATAACCAAGCTGACTGACTGTTGAGTACGCGAGAACTTTCTCGATGTCGTTCTGTACCAAGCCAATGGTCGCCGCCAGCAACGCGGTACACACGCCAACGACTGCAACAACCATCATCGTCGTAGGTGCGAGAGCAAACAACACGGAGCAGCGCGCAACCATGTACACGCCCGCCGTAACCATCGTTGCGGCGTGAATGAGCGCAGAGACCGGCGTCGGTCCAGCCATTGCGTCGGGCAGCCAGACGAAAAGTGGAATCTGCGCGGACTTCCCTGTCGCGCCGAGAAACAATGCGAGCGTCATCCACATGATGGTCGTGTTACCGACTTCGAGTGTTGATGCCTGCGCGAAAACATCTCCGAAATTCAGCGAGCCGAACATTTCGAAAATCAAAAACATGCCGAGTAGAAAACCGAAATCGCCGATGCGGTTGACGATGAATGCTTTCTTCGCCGCGTCGCCCGTCGTTCCCTTCTCGAATTTTCTATCGTACCAAAATCCGATGAGCAAGTACGAGCAGAGTCCGACTCCCTCCCATCCTAAAAACAGCAGCAAGAAATTATCCGCCATGATGAGATTGAGCATGGCGAAGATGAAAAGATTGAGATACGCGAAGAAACGCCAGAAGCCCGGGTCGCCGTGCATGTAGCCGATGGAATAGACATGAATCAAGAACCCGACGCCCGTGACAATCAGCATCATCACAATCGAAAGCTGGTCAACTTGATATGCAAAACTCGCGTTGAAACTTCCTGCGGCAATCCATTTGAAGAGTTCAACGACGTGCGAGCGCTCATCCGTCGGCGCGCCGAGCATGTTGAAAAACATCATGCACGCGATGATGAAGCTGATGCCAACCGTCGCGCTTCCGATGATTCCGGCAAGCGGCTCTTTGAGTTTGCGACCGACGAGTCCGTTGATGATGAAGCCGGCGAGCGGAAGAAAAACTGCGTAGCCTATGAGTTGATACGGCATATTCTCAATTCTGAGCGAAGCGAAGAATCTGAATCCTTGAAGAACAGAAACGGTTTTGGGGTTCAGGGTTCAAGGTTCAGGTTCAAGGTTCAAGGAAAATACATCCGTGATAATCCGTGAAATCCGTGGTTACCACTTCAAGATATTGATTTCGTCAATGTTCACAGTCTGCTTGTTGCGGAAGAGCGATATGACAATCGCAAGTCCGACGGCTGCTTCGGCTGCGGCAACTGCCATCACGAAAAAGACGAGAAGCGTTCCGGTGTTGTCGCCGAGGTACGATGAATACGCGGCGAGCGTGAGGTTCACCGAGTTCAGCATCAGCTCGATGCACATGAACACGATGATGACGTTGCGGCGAATGAGCACGCCGGTAACGCCGATGGTGAAGAGCATCGCGCTTAAGCCGAGATAACAATAGAGGTCAACGTACATTGTCAAGCAAGATTATTGAACACGACGCTTCGCCAAGACCACAGCGCCAACAATTGCAACGAGTAACAGAAGCGACGTCACTTCGAACGGCAAAAGAAATTTGCTGAACATCGCGTCGCCGATGGCTTCGACCGTCCCGAGGCTCGTCGCGTTCGGATGCAGCTCGGTGTAATCGCCAGCCCGATTCTTGAACATCAGGATGTACACCATCTCCACGAGGAAGCCTGCAACAAGCGCGATGCCGAGCGATTGCCAACCGTTGAGTCGCTCCGTCAGCCGACGCTCATCGCCCAAGTTCAACAGCATGATGACGAAGATGACGAGCACCATGATGGCACCGGTGTACACGACGATTTGAATTACGGCGAGGAATTGCTGTTGAAGCATCAAATACAACGCAGCAATGCAAAAGAAATTGCCGACGAGCAGCAACGCGCTCATCACCGGGTTGCGCTGAAGAATCATGGCAATTGCCGTCCCCACGGCGACGGAGCCGAAGAGATAAAAAAGAATATCAGTAAACGTCACTGAAGCGTAAGGGAAATAGTTGAAATGGGCAGTACAAAGCGCTCGCAAAATATATGAAAATCATTTGAGAAGCAACGGATTGATTCTCGCCGCGCAAAGCTCTACATTAGTACGGAGCAACTATGAATGAAGAAAACAAATCTGCAATTGAACGCGCACGCGAGTACGGGATTGATATTTCGCTACTTGAGTCTTCGCTGAATCTCACAGTTGAGCAACGGCTTCGACGACTTCAAGATTGGTTGGAGTTCTCCAAAAAAATTGATTTTGCACGCCGCAAACTCTACCCTCAACTCGATCAATCTGATTATGACGCAGTTCGAAGACTTGTTGAAGATTCTCCTACGTGAAAAAGTAGATTTCGTCGTGATCGGTGGAATTGCAGCCAATGTTCATGGTGTCTCTCGCCCCACGTATGATCTCGATATATGGTGAGATTGACATCCTTGGTGAAGTCGGTGGAGTGGTTTCTACGATGAAGTGAAGAAGCATTCGGTCGAGGGCGACGCGATGGGACTCCGCTTTTTTGTTCTCAACCTCGAAGCGCTAACGAAATCGAAAAAATTCGCCGGAAGAAAAAAAGACAAGCCGGTGATTTTGGAACTCGAAGCGATTCAAGAACTTCTCAAGCAGAAGCCCGATAAATCTCGATCGTAGTGATATCTGGAAGGCGTTGGTCGGGACTCAGTCCCGAGCCCAAGAACCCTCAATTGAAGTAGTAGTAAAATCCCGCCTGCGGCAGCGGCAACACATTCCCGTCGTTGAAAAACGTAAAGATCGCTTCAAGCGTGATGTGCATGCCGGCACTCATCGTCCACTCGCTGCCGATGCCGAGGCCGCCGCGGTTCGGCGCGTCCATCTCGTTGTTGCCGTCGCGCCCTGAATAGAAATACCCAAAACTTCCGGCGACGTAGAACCGGTTCCTGTCGCTGCGCGAAAGATCATATTGAAGGTTGAACCCGATATCTGAGCGGAGCTTCCCGTCGGTCTTGATGATGCCGCCCGTGACTTGATAGCTGATCGGCATCGGCAAGTGGTGACGAAAGCTCAAACCGATGCCCGCCGACGCGCCGCCGAACAAGCCGAGTCCGAAGATGTGCTGTCGAAAACTTCCCTGCTGCGTCTGCGGCGGGATGACTTGCGCGTGGGACGACGCTGCGATAAGAAAAAGAATGGCGAAGAACATAGGGGATGTATTCTTCAGTTTGTTCATTTTTCCAATTCTCCAGTGGTTGCGTTACTTATGGTACAAATGCTGTTATGAAATCTCTCCTGCTGTCAATTACTGCAGCGATATGAACTGTTTGACCTTCGACATAATATACGACTCGCCATGCCTTCACTATCAATTCGCGATATTTTGTTTCACCCATTGCTTGATATTCGGGAACAATCCGTCCGCCAAACGGAAACCGCCGAAGCAAGTTTACTTTTGTACGAAATAGCTTGGAGAGTTTTCTTGCAACTGATACTCGGTCAAACATCACGAAGCGGACGATTTCGCGGACATCCTTATTTGCCTCAGGCGACCATTTGACCCTATGTCTTTTTCCGTTTTCCATTTCGGGCTTGGTGCGAGGCAATCATTGCATCTATGTCGTCAAACACTTTCTCGTGTTCAATCCCTTTCCCCTCGCGCAGTTCTCTTTCACCGCGAGCAACTTTTGAGAAAAACTCAAGAGTTCTCAATGTCGCTTTGTAGTCTTCAATATCTTGAACAACTGCGACCGCATCGTCGTTCTTAATCAGAACCAACGGCGATTTCCCCGAGTGCAGTTTTCTGAGAAGTTCATTCGTCGTTTTGACCTTCTTCACGCTTGCAAAGCCTCCAACTACCATGTGTTGCTCCTTTCTTTTTGCTTCAATCTCTCACTTCTCCAGCACAGAATCAACCGGTTCCCACAATTCAATCTTGTTTCCTTCGGGGTCAACTATCCAACCGAACTTACCGTACTCGTATGATTCGACTTTTTCCTCGACGTGAACTCCCTCAGATTTCAACTTCTTCAACAGCTCATCAAAATTCTTCACACGAAAGTTGAGCATGAATTCTTTTGTGCTCGGGTCAAAGTATTTCGTCGTCTCCTTGAAAATTCCCAGTTCCGTTCGTCCAATGGAATCGGGATGATTACGCTCCCGCCACTTGAAACCGAACGACGACTGTCCAGCCCAATCCAAGCCGAGATGTTTTTTGTACCATTCCTTGAGCGCGTTTGGGTCTTTCGCCTTGAAGAATACTCCGCCGATTCCAGTCACACGTTCGAGAGTTTCCGACGGCTTCGCGCTGTACTTTGCAATGATGTCGAACGGAATTTTCGTATCGGCATAAACCTGCCAGAGTTTGATTTTGCCGTTGGCTACCACTGCTTTCCACGCCGCGGGCAACCGCCAATAATTTGCGGGTGGAAGATGATACATCCCGCGGGCGAAGCCGAATACAGCGACCGTATCATCGAGTTCCATGGTTGTCTCGACCTGAATCCTGTAGTCGAGAAACATTTTGAAATAGCTGTGCCACGCCCGCACCGCCTCTTCCTTGCCAACGACTTTGTTGCTGTGCGAGTCAATGAACGTGTGGTCGTCGGACATGAGGCTCCCGATTGCGTCAAGGTTGTGCCAGTTAAGCGTCGAGATGAATGTTTGGACTATACTTGTCGGATTCATGTTTGTGTTTTGAGTTTGTGCTTCAGGAACGTAGAGCAAAGAGCTTAGAGCGAAGAGCAAGAGGGTGCCAGACATTTTTTGCATTTTTCCTTTTTCATTTTTCATTCATCGTCCTACTTCGAAGGGATAAATGCCCTTCGCTTCGCTCAGGGCTGGCGGACCCATCTCACCAACTCTTTCACGCTCGGTCTCTTCCCCGTCGCGAGAATTGCAATGCGGAAAATGCGTCCGGCAACGACCATCATGAAATACACCGAGGCAATGAGAAGAAGTATCGTGGCGATGATTTCGAACGGCGAAGGTAGTTGAATTGGAATACGAAGAATCATAAACGTCGGTGTCAGCAGCGGAATGTATGTGAGCGCTTTGACCCATGAGGCGTTCGGTTGTTGGATCACGCCCATCACGAGAGCAATCGGCAGCACGAGAAACAACACGAGATATTGCGTGATCTGCTGCGCCTCCTGCTCCGTCGTGACCGGAGAACCGAACGCGATGAAGATTGCTGAATACAAGAGATATCCGAGTACGAAATAGACAAGCATCAAAAGGATTTGATTCACAGGAGGAAAATATGAAACGGCAAACGCGGCTGATGTTGCAACTCCAATAAGCGCCCAGAACGCCATTTGTGTCAAGCCGAGCGCGCTCAATCCGAGAACTTTGCCTATCATCAACTGCGTGGGCGTACAGGAAGAGACGAGCACTTCCACAAGACGGTTCGCTTTTTCTTCGACAAAGCTTCGAACGAGCAGTTGTCCAGATCCCATAATCAGAAAGAGAAGCATCATCAAGAAAATGTACGCAGAGAAGAAGGTCTTAAGAAAATCCGTTTCTTCGTGCTGTCCGGACTTCGAGATTTTCACGCTCTTGACATCGAGCTTCACCTTGAGTTTTTCCGCCAGTCGCGGGTCTATACCTCGCTCGACGAATCTTCGCTCGGAGAAAATATCCCGCAGGTTCGACTCAAGGCGATTCATCAGCCGGATATCGCCCACCGTTTTTGCGCGGTATTCGAGCACGCTATCCTCGAAAGCGTTCGCACCGAATACAACGTACCCTTCAAGTTCTTCCTTCGCTATTTTTACATTGGCGTCATCGCTCGCCGCAGCGATCTCGATATTCTTTCCCACCGCAATCGGCTGGAAGAGATAATTCGGATTGTTGTTCGAGAGTTTGTACTTCTCCATCCGTGTACTGAGAAGCGGCTCAATCTCTCCTGTTGCGTCGATAATGCCAATCACCTTCGTGGACTCGTCTTCTTTGTTCACGAGCAAACCGGGAAGTATCCCCATCGCCAGCATGATCATCGGCGTAAGAAACAAGCCTATGATAAACGCTTTGCTCTTTACTTTCTCAAAATATTCCCACTTTGCAACAACGAGAGACTTATTCATGCTGCCGCCTCCACTGCCGACTCGCCGACAGCTTGAATAAAGATTGATTGCAACGATGGCTCGCGCAATTCAAATTTGCGAACCTCAAGGCGTGAGATAACGTCCGGCAGAAGGCGCTGATGATTGAACCCATCGCTCAATTGGAGCTCTGCGGAGTTCTGAAATACATTTGCACTCTTCACTCCCTCAAGTGAGCGAAGGAACTCGCCGTCGCCCTCATATTCGAGAACGATGGAATTCGTTCCGTATCGCTTTTTCACGTCGCGAACGCTTCCGCTCAACACCACGCGACCATGATGGATGAGACAAATCTCGTCGCTCAGTTTTTCCGCTTGGTCCATTTGGTGTGTGGAGTAGATGATGGCTTTGTTCCGCTGTTGTAATTCGAGAAAAATATCTTTGAAGAGGATTTGATTCACCGGGTCAAGTCCTGAGAATGGCTCGTCGAGCACGACAAGCTGCGGATCATGTATGACTGAGGTGATGAACTGAACCTTCTGCTGATTTCCTTTCGAAAGTTCTTCAACGTTCTTGTCCGCCCAGGGGACAAGCTCGAAGCGCTTCA
>JANNUB010000330.1:0-2591 GCA_031394795.1 Ignavibacteriota bacterium
CATTTCCGATGTGGAGTCCTGGAGTCCGCGTGGAGCCCGGACGGCAAAACGGACGCCCGTGGCGTCCACCGGAGTCCACGGCGCCCGCTGCTAAGTCTTTTGTTTTGCACCAAGTTATCTGTAAGTCATTGATATTTCTTAAATGGCATGGAAGAGGTCGACGGTTCGAACCCGTCCAGGTCCACCACAACTTCTCAAACACATACGGGCCTCGGCCCGTCAAATCCCTCGCCCGTGGAGTCCAACTGGAGTCCAAAACCCATTTTGATGCACGGGCAGCCATGGGCACCGTGTGAATATCGATGCCTGCCCACGGTTAGGTCTTCATCTTCAACGCGATCCAATGTATGGGCAGTGTGGGCACCGTTTTTCGCGCTTGTTGTTTGCTGGAGACGACAACAATTACTTTCCCTATAAGGACGTTGCCCAGTCCGCCCACGCCCGCCGCAACTCCTTCTTGGCGAATCACTTTACTGTTGACGACTGAATTCGCCGAATGAGATATCCTTAGATGCAGCAGCATTAGGCCGATGGCTCGGCCACGTGAGGAGATGGATTATACAAGAACACTGCTGTCCGGCTATAAGGTGAACAGATTCAATTGGTTGCAGCTTTCGTCTAAATCGCTTTGGGAGTCGAAAGGCTGAAAGGCCTGTAAAATGGGCGTTTTCTCGAAAAGCGTGACGCTGAGAATCTGTAGGATTTGGTAGAGGCTGGGGTCCAGGTCCAGGCGCTTCTTGGCGATCGCTACCAGGACATAAGCGGAGACGGCAATCCAGATCTGGGTCTTCACAGCGTTCTCGCTGGTGCCGTAGAAAACCTTGATGCGTAGGTGCTGCTTGATCCACTTGAAGAACAGTTCCACTTGCCAGCGGGCCTTGTAGAGATGAGCGATCGTGAGCGCGGGCAGCGTGAAGTTGTTCGTGAGAAACTGGAGGCGTTTGGTGGTCTCCAGATCGACGTAGCTGACGCGCCGCAAGGCATCGGGATAGACCTTGGCCGACTCGATGGCGCCCAGGATGACAGTCTGATCCGAACGCAGACCGGTCGCCTTGTTGACAGGACGCGAATAGCGCCGCTGCAAGATGACGTTCTGTTTGGTGCGCGTCACGAAGAAGGCTGCACTGAGAGTGAACGCGTACAGGCGCGCGAAATCCAGGTAGCCGCGATCCATGACATAGAAAGCACCGGCCTCTGGTTCGATGTCGTCCAGGATGTTGACGTCGTGCACGCGGCCTGGCGTGATTTCGAGGAACGTGGGGATATTGCCGTGCAGGTCCAGCAGTGTGTGCATTTTCACGGCGGCCTTGGTCTTGCGAAACCGCGCCCAGGGAAAGACTGACAAGCACAAGTCGATGGTTGTCGAGTCCAGCGCATAGAGCGTCTGGTCCAGATCAACACCGATGGGGTCGTCGGCATACAGCGGTCGCGCCGTGGCGATGAGCACGCGCGCGAAATCGGCGAAGATGCGCCAGTCGTGGGCCTCATTGGCGTCGGCCAAGGTGGTGCGGGTAACGCGGCTGCGGAAGCCCAGATGATAGAGTTTGTTGCCCAACGAACGGAGGCAGGCCTCGATATCGCGCAAGCTCTCGCGGTAAGTCAACTGCGCGAAGGTCATGGCCAGAAACTGATCCCAGCAAGAGAAGCCACGAAGGTGAGTGTCACCGGAGTAGCGCCCAACACAGCGGCGAAACTCGCGGTCCGGCAGCAAGCCGATCAATTGCGAGAACACGGTCCGGCCAGAGTTCATCAGCCATTGTGGAACGTCCGCATAGCGATCCGCGACGCCACCAGCTTTCAAATCGCGGCAAGCTCCAATCGCATTCAAACGATTGCAAGAAAGGCAGTTGCGACGGGGGGAATTCGCTTTAGCCGGACACTAGTGAAGACCACGGTTCGGACTGCGCCTCCGTAACCCAAGCCATCGTTGTGAGCCGAGAACATCTCAGACGTTTCAGCCTGCTCGCGATACCCGGCGCGGCTATCTTTCGTGTCGAGGTCATAGATCTTAAGCGTTCCGTCTGGAGGTCCGAAGCGCGAGACGGCCTCGGGATGGCTCTCCATGGGGTGAGTAAGCGGAGAGTGTAGACCGAGATCTTCCGTAAGCGCGGCGCTGAGGTCGAGCAAAGGATGGGTCTTTGCTGGTGGGTCAAACGGATTGAGCACTATGCAATAGGCGACGCCCAACTCTCCGTGATAGGCCTGCGCTATCGCGCGTCTCGTGTCCGCGGTGAGTTCTCTATAGTCCTCGATAATAATTGGGTTAAGGGCGACGGGGAGCCTCGTTGCTGTTGGCGACACGTCGGACAGGGTGGCAACGCTGATTTCGGCAAGGGCTTTCTCCAGGAACTCCTCGGACTGGCTGACGAATTTTTCTTCGCGTGTGTCCCTCATACAAGCCCAACGGCTTCACCGCCACTATTATGGCGCACGGCTAGCCGACAAAACTAGTCCGCGATGAGCGGTACACGCAAGACCGGCGGGATTGAGCAAGCTTCCCTCAGGAGCTGATCTGCCCCTTCCAGCTGCACGGTCCTAGCTTTCTCCCATTGCAGCCCGCCCGTGCCATCCGCACGAAGAACGGGCGGAAG
>JANNUB010000136.1:0-9784 GCA_031394795.1 Ignavibacteriota bacterium
GGCGCCGCCAATAATGTTGCCGTTGATCTCGCCTGGATCCGCGCTGAAGATGTTGAGCGCTACGGTCCGGAAAAATTCCTGAAGAGCGTTTCCGGTTTGCTCGTAGCTCCGGGCTTCGGAGAGCGAGGCATCGAGGGGAAAATCAAGTGCGTCGAATACGTTCGAAAGAACAAAATCCCCTTCTTCGGCATCTGCCTCGGTCTTCAGTGCGCCGTCATCGAGTTCTCACGCTCCGTCTGCGGTATGGAAAGGGCAAACAGCACGGAATTCAAACCAACCGATCAGAATGTCATAGACATGATGATTGAACAGAAACAGGTCAAGGAATACGGCGGCACGATGCGTCTCGGCGCATATTCGTGCAAGCTTACAAAAGGAACGAAGGCATATCACGCCTATAAACAGGAGCTTATCTCCGAACGTCACCGACATCGGTTCGAGGTAAACGACGCGTTCAAGGAGAAGCTTGCTGCAAAAGGTATGGTCTTCAGTGGAATTTGCCCTGAGAACGGCTTGGTCGAAACGATTGAGCTTCCCGATCATCCCTGGTTTGTCGGAGCACAGTTCCATCCCGAGCTTAAGTCACGGGCAACGAACCCGCATCCTCTCTTCAGAGAGTTTGTCAGAGCTTCACTCGAGCATTCTCAACGAGGAGATTGAGGGAGGAAATTGAGGGACGGGAGTGAGGAACATCGGAAATATTTTTCGTCTCACCAAAAAATAATTTGCCACGAAGAAGATTTTCCGCTATATTGCACTCACCCAACCAACCTGATTTCATTCGAGAAACTCCGCGGCACGTGTCTTCCCCCGATACATTTCCGCAGTTCTCTGACAATCAATTGACAGTCGAACACTGTTGCCGACACTCTTCGGGGAGCGAATGTGAGGGCAACGAGACGATAGGTCAGCTTCTACACACATCACCATTTCATACAACCAAAAGGAGAAATCATTATGGGGTCCACACTTTGGTCAACAATGATGCAGATCATCCCTTGTATGGCTGCTGCTGCATTGCTTGGAGGAGTACTTACATGGCTGTGGCGAAAGCTCGTGGAGAAGGATATGTACGGGAGCGTCGCGAGCGAATGGGAGGCAAAACTGAGGGATAAAGAGCAGCAATATGCCACGCTGAACGGCGAGATGAATACGCGCACCATGCGCATCAAGTCGCTCGAGGCGGATCTCGCGACAAAAGGGAATGACTACAATAAGCTTCTTACGCGCATCGGAGAGTTGGAACCTCTGACGATCCAACTCAAAGACCGCGATGCAAGGCTGATGGACTGGGAAGGGCGATGGAAAACCGCGGACGCCGAGATCGGCAGACTCAAGACGCGCCTCACCGAGCTTGAGCCGCTGAATGCGCAGGTTGCCGACCGCGACAGAAAGATCAAGGACATTGAAACCAGGCTCACCTCCGTCACGAGTGAAAAAGAAACTGAGATTGTCCGCTTGCGCAAACGCGTCGGAGAGCTGGAACCGCTGCAAATGCAAATCTCGGAGCGCGAGAAGAAAATTGGCGACTGGGACATGCGCTTCTCCTCCCTTGCAAGGGAAAAGGATTCTGAGATCGCAAACCTCGCGGCACAGATCGGAAGCCTCACACCGCTCACGGGAAAGATTCAAGCCGCAGAAACAACGATCAGAGGAAAAGATGAAGAGATCGTCCGGATGAGAAATCGCGTTACCGAGCTTGAACCGCTCGGTGCTCAGGTTCAGGAAAAAGCCAAACAACTTTCCGAATGGGAAGTCCGGTGGAACAACTTCGGCCGCGAAAAAGACGGTGAGATTGCGCGCTTGCGTTCACGCATCTCCGAGCAGGAGGCGCTCGGGACTCAAATACAGGAGCGCGACAAGCGCCTTGGCGAATGGGACGGACGCTTTCGGACCATGGTGACAGAGAAAGATACGGAGATCGGCCGTCTCTTGAAGCGTCTCGGCGAGATCGAGCCGTTCATTGCCCAGGTGCAGGATAAGGACGCGAAGCTGCGCGAGTGGGACGTGAGATTCAAGAACACCATCGCGGAAAAAGATGTAGAGCTTACGCGCTTTCGCAACCGCGTTACGGAGCTGGAACCTCTGATCGCACAGGTGCAGGAGCGTGAGAAGAGCCTCCGTGATTGGGAGGGCCGATACCAGTTGATCGTCAAAGAAAAGGATGAGGCTCTTGGGAAGGGTCAGGACAACGACAAGAAACTCCGTGATTGGGAGAGCCGATACCAGTTGATCATCAAAGAAAAGGATGAGGCTCTTGGAAAGGGTCAGGACAACGACAAGAAACTCCGTGATTGGGATATTCGTTATCAAAACACGGTCAAAGAAAAGGATGAGGCGGTTTCAAAATTGAAGTGGCGCGTTGGAGAATTGGAGCCGCTCGTCGGACAAATGCAGGAACGCGATAAGAAGCTGCGTGAATGGGATGTCCGGTATGCCGCGCTTGCCAAAGAACGGGAAGATGAAGCAGGCAAGCTTCGCTGGCGCATCGGCGAGCTGGAACCGCTTATTGCCCAGGTCCGCGAACGCGATACTGCGCTCAAGCAATGGGATACGCGCTACAACAAGCTCGCGGGCGAGAAGGATGGCGAGATCGAGAAAATCCGCAAACGTATTGGCGAGTTGGAGCCGCTCACGGGCGAAGTGAAAGAGCGCGACAAGATGCTGCGCGAATGGGACGCCCGTTATGAACGCGCTATCCGCGAAAAGGACGGCGAGATCGAGAAAATCCGCAAACGGATACAAGAGCTTGAACCGTTGCGTGATGAGCTGACCGACCGCGAGAAACGCTTGCGCGAATGGGATGGTCGCTACACACGCACCGTCAAGGAAAAGGAGGAGGAGATCGAACGTCTGAAGAAACGTATCGGGGATCTCCAGAATCGCCCCGAGAAAGTTCGCACGGTAACGGTCATCAAAGAACGCAAAATCCGCGTGCCGCAAAAGCCCAAGAAGGTCGTTAAGAAAGCGCGCAAGCGCCGAGTCCGTGAGCACGACGATCTGAAACGCATTTATGGCGTTGGACCAGTCCTTGAAAAGATGCTGCACAAGGAAGGCATCTTCTGGTTCAAACAAGTTGCCAAGTGGAATGACAAAGACATCGACGCGATCGATGCGAAGTTAGAGGGATTCCAGGGACGCATCCGACGCGAGAATTGGGTCCGCAGCTCGCAGGAGGAACACTACAAAAAGTACAAAACGTGGCTCGGCGAAGGTGAACCAAAAATCACCATGCCGGAAACGCAATAGCCAAGCACAATACAGAAAAGGCGGTCGCGAGACCGCCTTTTTGTTTCTTGCCCGATGATCCCCCATTTTCTTTGACAGGATAATCAGGATTTAACCCAGCTCGGCAAGCACCTTTCGCACACTCACAATTGCTTCCTCCACTGAAATCATGCGCATGCAATACGCGCCGTATCGTTCACCGTCCGGCACGAGGTCCTTGCAGACTCCCGGAGGGCAAGCGGCGCATTGTTCTCTTCCTCGAATCGAAATGCGAGTTGCCGTATCATCGTACACTCCCCACTCTTTTTCCTGAGACTGCCGGAAGAAGGCAAGCGATGCTTTGCCGAGAGCAACAGAAATGTGTCGCGGGCCGGAATCGTTCGACACGCAAAGGGCAGCCCGTTGAATCACTGCGGCAGTGTCTCCCACTACACGAATCGGTCGGCTGCGGACACATTTCAGAATCTCATCGATGATCGCCTGGTCGAGAGGACCCTGACACAACACAACTCTGATCTTTTGGTCGTGCATCAGATGATCAATCAGCGCCGCAAAGCGTTCGGGCGGCCAGATTTTGTAGTCTGCAGTTGCGCCCGGATGTACCGCAACGAATCGCTCGTTCTGAGCTATGCCTTGTGCCTGCAATGTCTCTGCAGTCGCGCGGCGCGAGCTTTCGGGGAGCAGATATTCGGTTTCTTTTGATTCAATCGTCGCGCCGATCTGTCTCACAAGCTCACAGTAGTAGTCAAGAATTCCGCAATCGGCTTTTTCGATGGAGGGCTTGTGGGTCAACAGAAAGTGGAGTCCGGTCTTTCGCTGTCCTACACGAATCGCCGCTCCAGAGAGAATCGCCCACAACGAGAACCTGTCTTCGGGCCAGGTGCAGACGATCGTATCGAATTTTCGTTTGCGAATGGATTGCACTATCGCGAGTTCCGCCGCGGCTCTTTTGAATCCACGAAGAGAGCGCAACCTGTTACGCGCGACAATCAGAAGCTCGTCAACGTTCGGGTTCGTGCCGAGGACGCGGCGCTCCCGCTGTTCGACATCGGCTGTGAGATCTGAAAAATCCGGGAGAGTCTCTTCGGGCAAGGTATAACGCTCCACGACAAGAACGGAAACAAAGCAGGAAGGGAAGCTCCGTTTCACGGCACGAATCGCCGGAGTAAGCACCAGCGAGTCGCCCACTTGACCCTCGGTAAGAAAAAGAATTCGCTTCGGAGCCATCCCGCTCACGATTCGAGGAACTGAATGAAACGGCGAGACTGAAACTCAAACGCAAACTTCCCCATTTCCCGGATGGCATTGCCTTTTGTGGCAAGAATCTCCTCGTTGCGTGCGAATGAATTCACCAGATCAATCATCCCTTCCATCTCGTAGAAGCACGATGTTGCCTGGAAATCCGAAACTGCATCCAGCGATCGGTGCACTAACATCGGCTTTGCATAAGCGAATGCAAGATTGTACGTCCCGGAAACCTGAAATGACCGATACGTTTCGAAGAGGGTTGTGTTTGGATGGATGAGCGGGAGAAGACATGAGCATTGAACGATACTGCTGAAGTACGCGCGGGGAGGAATGAAGTCATCAAAAAAGACAAATTGCCGTTCCAAACCCAAGCGGCGTACCGTTGCGCGCACTTCCACCCCATCGTCTGCTTGCACATCACATTTGCCGAGAATGATGAATCTCACTCTTGGATCAAGCCGGTGCCGCGCCAACTGATCCAGAAAGCCGCGATAATCCCGGCGTCTGAATTCTACGGTTCCGGGAATTCCCACCCACAATTCGCCTTCGGGTTTTTTCACGCCATCATGTTCATACGGCGGAAAGTACATGGGATAGTAACTGGAAACGGCACGACGACGACTGCGCGGAATCCCGTCGAGCAGGTAGTCGTTGAGAACAAAATATTTGTGGACGCGCAACGAAATCAACTCCTGGGTAAAACTCCTGCGCAGTTTGTTTATATGATGGAGCGTACCGGCAAAAGCGATCCGACGGGGCGCACTTAAACAAAGGTCTCTCGCGTGGTTTCCTTCGGCTGTGTTGAGAAGAACATGCCGAATCCCCTGCGCGAGCAAATAGCGGCGCACGTCGAACACGCACCCCCAATGAGAACGGAAGTCATTGCCGGGATCAATGCACTTCAAAAAGTCGTACAAGCCAAGCTCCGCGACCTGACCGCGCAATCCTTCAGGCACAATAAGATGGAGCGCATAGCCGGCTTCCTTCAGAAACAGCATCTGCGAATAAAGACACTCGGTGTGCGAAGTGGCGAATTCCACGAGCGCAATGCTTTTCTGATTAGACATCGTGTTGAGAGTTCAGCATCGTGTTGGCGAGAGTTGAACCATCTCGAGATTTGTATTCTCTCTCATGCGGCTCGCCGGGCACGGGCATTGGGCCGCTTCATGAGAAGCCGTAACGCGTCATTGACACTTTGTGCATCTGGAAACTTCCTCGCAACATCAGGTTCAAGAACAACAAGACGTTTCCTTTCACCCAACCGCTTCACGTACTTGCCGCGAATCGGTTTGCCAAGTTTTGTCAAATCGTATTCAGGACGAAGGTCGTCGTCGAGATCAGTCTTTCCATTCTTCTTCATATTGTTTCCTTTCTTTGCGTGTTGTTTCTCGTGCGCTTATTATCCTGATGGACCCTCCTCTGTCGACGTGCGATACGAAAAGGAGCCTCCCTTTGTTTGACATTCCGACAATGACGTCACGATTTTCCTGCGTAGAATGGTCAGGGTCAGGATATGTAAGCGAAAGCGCGTCGTAGAAGACTTCTTTTGCTTCACTGAAAGATACACTATGCTTGCGAATGTTAGCTCTTTCCTTTTCTGGATCCCAATCGAATTCCATTCATCAACTCCAAACGCCGGGAATGCTCGCCAAACACTTCGGGCACGCGCCTTCCTTCAATCTATTCTTCTTTACAACAAATCCAAATCGCTCGATGAGAAGTTCGTCGCAATGCGGACAGTATGTGTTCTCGAACTTGCCCGTCATGCCCGGCAAATTTCCTGCGTACACGAAATGCAATCCGCTCCTCTTTCCGATTTCCGCGGCGCGCAGCAATGTTGCGACCGGCGTGTCGTCCGGCTCCGTCATTTTGTAATCTTGATGAAATGCCGTCACGTGCCACGGGATTTCTGGGGAAACGGAAACGAGAAACTCCGCAATCTCTTTCAGCTCTTCGTCCGAATCGTTGAACCCCGGGATCACGAGCGTCACGATTTCGAGCCAGATGTTCATCCGCTTCAGCGCGCGAATCGTGTCGAGCACGTTCTCCATCTTTCCGCCAAGCTGCTGATAATTTTTCTGGCGGAAACTTTTCAAGTCAATTTTGTAGAAGTCAATGTAAGGACGAATATACTCGAGCACTTCCGGCGTGCCGTTGCCGTTTGAGACGTACGAGCATTTGATGTTGTACTTCTTCGCGAGCTTGAACACTTCCATCCCCCACTCGCTCGTAATCAACGGCTCATTGTACGTGCTCGTGAGAACGGGAATCTTCTTCTCGAGAGCGATGCCGACGATGCGCTCTGCGGTAACAAAATTCGGGGGAGCGCCCGCAACCGGATCGCGAATTGCTTGCGACGTAATCCAATTCTGACAATACGCGCAATGATAATCGCAACCCAGCATGCCGAAACTTAGCGCATTCGCTCCGGGCAACGCGTGAAAGAACGGCTTCTTTTCGATAGGATCGATCTGCAATCCCGCGACGTACCCGTGCGGCACATAGAGCACACCGCCTTTGTTGAAGCGGACCTTGCAGATGCCGTCGCGCTCGGGCGCGATCTTGCACCGATGCCCGCACGCAACGCAGCGCACCCAATCGTTGGGCATCTTTTCATACAACTCGCCTTCAGCAACGTGCTCGGCGAGGAGGTCGTGGAGTGTTTGTGTTTCTGGCATGGCGTTCACCTACATTATTGTAAGATGAAATTGGGCGGATGTCAAGCGCGTAGCAATTGCAAAGTGATTCGAGTATACTTCACCCGATGGAAGAAATTATTTAGAGGAGGTTGCATCAATGGAACACAAGGAACATGCTTGGCTCCTGAGGAATTGGGAAATTGTATTGCAGTATGCTGGCGAGTACATTGCCATTGTCGGCGACTCGATTGTGGCTCACGGAAAGGATTTCAAAAAAGTGTTGAGCGAAGCGGAGAAAGGCGGCGCGACGCCGCTGATACATAAAGTCCCGCCCTCCGACAAGGAACTTGTTGTATGATACGGTTCGAGTTCCAGAAGGCGGTCTCGAAAAAATTTGGCATCATCTTATCCACAAAAACAAAAAACCGCAGAGCGAACGATTCGCTCTGCGGTTTCAAAATACTGAAAAACAAATCTCTACTTCACGCCGAGCAGTTCAACTTCGAAAATCAACGTTGAGCCAGGAGGAATATTTTCTCCCGCGCCGCGGTCGCCGTACGCGAGATTCGCTGAAATGTAGAATTCGAATTTCGAACCGACGGGCATCAACTGAATACCTTCGACCCAACCTGGAATCACTTGCGTGACGCCAAACTCCGCAGGCTGCCCGCGCTTGAATGAGCTGTCAAATTCCTTTCCGTCAATCGTCGTGCCCTTGTAGTGTACAGTCACGGTTTGATTCGGCGTCGGCTTCGGACCTTTTCCCATCGTGATAACTTTGTATTGCAAACCGCTTGCCGTTGTTTGAACGCCCGCTTTGGATTTGTTCGCGGCAAGAAACGCTTCGCCCTCTTTGCGATGCCCCTCGCCCGCGTTCGCCGCTTCCGCTTGTTGCTTCGCCATCATCCGTTGTTGAAACGCCATCATTACAGAAGAACACTGCTCTTCAGTCAACAGCGTCTTGGAACTGTCAAGAGTTGCCTTCATGCCGGCTGCAAGCGCCGCGGTGTTGACATCCATCTTCTGCATTTTCATGTTACGGCCAATATCAACCCCGATGGCGTAGCTGACACTATCCATTTGAGTCTTCAGCGCGACTTTGCCTTGGGTTATACCCTCACATGCGAGGAACATGACACTCACTGCAACGACAAAGAGATATTTCATTCTTGAATTTTCCTGTTTGTGGTGGATTGAAGAACAGTCAGACTGTTCATGACTTGAAATGGTTTTCAAAATACGAGTTTGACTGCGCAACAACGAGTTAAATCTTCTTTATCTCACGATGGATAACATAACGCATTCACTTACTGGAGCTTTGGCGGCAAGACTCATCAAGAGTTCATCGGTAGAAGAAACACAATCCGAGCGGCGAACATTTTTTTGGCTTCTCGTCGTCAGTGCGAACTTGCCTGATGTTGACCTCGCACTTCGATGGATGTTCAATTACTTCTATTACGTCGTCGAGCATCGCGGTATTACGCATTCACTGTTGTTCGCTCCCGTGCTCGCGCTTCTACCAGCGAGTGCATTTTTCTTTTTCTCTCGACTGAAGAATTTTACGCTTCTCTGGCTCGTCGCATGTTCAGGCATCATTCTTCACATCTGCTTCGACATCATCACATAGTTCGGAACGAGAATCTTTGCACCGCTCTCCTCGCAGCGTTACGCGCTCGATTGGATGTTCATCATTGACCCGTGGTTCACAGGCATTCTCGCATTGACGATGATTCTGCAAAAACGTCTGAAAGTGAAAGCACGAATGATAACGCGAGGCGGGTTCATTCTTGCATGTCTCTATCTCCTCGCCGAAATTGTTTCGCACAACGCAGCCACATCGAAACTCGAACGGACGATTGCGGAACGAAACATCAACGCGATATATTCTTCCGCAATTCCCCAACCGCTCAACATCTTTCATTGGAATGGTTTGATTCAAACCGACGATGGCGTTCGGCAGACATTCTTTTCTGTGCTCGATGATTCTTTGCATCTCACTGAATACAAAAACTCAAGAGACACTCTGGTTACAGAAGTGCTGGCAAGAAATGAAGTGAGGGATTACTTTTCGTTCGCTCGTCATCCGTGGGTTCATTCGTGGGAGGAGGGAGGGAAGAGAATCGTAGAGTTGAGAGATTTTCAGTTTGCAATGGATGTATGGCTGCTGAAAACATTTCGAGCTGATGGAACGCCGCGGCCTTTTTGTTTGCGGTATGAATTTTCGGCGGATGGAACAGTCGAGAAAGTGCTCTTCAATGATGAGGAAATACTGAAATAAGGGGACCGAAAAAAATCAGCCCGTCTTGTTCGCTCTTTCAGGTAGCTCGTTCTCGCAAGATGACACCAAGCCCCAATTGCAGTCAACACGATGGAGAGCGGGTCGCTCGTTGCAACGTAAAAAGCGACGAGCGACGCGAGAATAAATCTCGCTTGGGGCTACATTCCCATTTCCATCGCTTCTGAGACATCCACGGTGCCGTGCTCAAGATGCGGGCATCCCTTAGCCATTTCAATTGCTGCATCCAAACTCTCGGCTTGCACGACAGAATACCCCGTCAAGCGATTTGAGTTGTTGTTGTCTGCTACACCATTGGAACTTACGGTCTTGCCTCTCTTCAAGGGAACACCAGGGTTGACCAGTGCCTTGCCAAGACTACCTACCCATCCTC
>JANNUB010000166.1:0-11744 GCA_031394795.1 Ignavibacteriota bacterium
CGGGTTGAAGGGGTTTGGATAATTTTGCTCGAGCGAGAATATTGTCGGGATGGTTTGTTCTTGCACGTCGGTGGTTTGGTTGCGAACGGTATAGGACGCGAACTGCGTTCCGAACTCGTCCACCAACGCAAGCCGGACGGAATCTCCTCCGAACACCGTAATTTTTCCAAACGCGTTATTGAACTGCGGGGTTGATATCCCCTGCCCGCCGCGATTCCAGATATTCAAGCCAAAACTCGCGAACAACGCGACAATGCGCGAGTTGGTAATATCCAATCCGCCTGCCATGATCTCCGGCAGACCTGCATTGGCGCCATCATCAATCGCCGCCGTGTGCGAATCGCCGCTCATTACAATCACGTTCTTGATATTGTTCGTTTGAATGAACTGGCGAATCGTCGCAATATCTTCCGGGAAGCCCGCCCACTTGTCCGCGAATTCCATCGCTGCAAAAATGCCGCGCGTTCCCGCCGGTAATCCGGGGATGTTGAGAATGGTATCCTGCAATTGTATGCCGAGCTGGATTGCAGCGGCTTGTGCATTGTTGAACGGAACGGAGCTCATGATGAACTTCCAGCGCGCGGTTGAAGTCCGCAACGCGTTGAGAAACCAATCCAATTGACTTTGTCCTGTCCCAGGCGCATCGTCTCGACCAATAATCGAATGCCCCGCAGGCGGAGCAAATTCCCATCGCCCGGTCGTCGTGTTCTTTCGGAGGGAACGCAAATTCGGGCTTCGCTGTGAACGCAAATCAACCGCAAAGACTTCGACATTGCCGTAGGTGAACTTATGGTAGATACCGCGAGATTCATTTGCGAGCGCATAGCCGGGGAAATTTTCTTTGTAGCCGCGAATGCTGTTCCCCCGTGCCGTAGGCGGATTTGCAATCTCGCGCACGACAAAATCCGAGCTGAGTGGATTCGGTTTGATGGGAATGAAAAAACTCGATGTGGTTGCAGATGCATTGTCGTTCATATAATCGTGATCGTCATGCACATAGTCTATCGGCGTGCGAGTCAACAGCGTATCCATCAAATACGCGGAGTTGAATTTTGAGCGATAGCTGTTCTGAACACGGCCATAATCTGCAGCGTAAAATGTGCTGTCGAACGGCAGACTCTCGGTCGAATCCGGATATCCGTAGTCGCCAAGCTGAAGAAAGAACCGGGGGTTGTGCCGCACGACTTCGCGAAAGACATTTCCAGGCGGCGTCGGCGAGGGGAGGAGGCGGCCACTCTGCTGGCACGAACCGAAAGCGAACGTGAACGTGCTCACCGTTCCCGGGATCGTGAATGTAGAGAACGAAGGGCCGTCAGCCTGCGGAATCGAATCAATCGTTGCGCGATAGAAGTAGCGCGTTTCCGGCTGGAGACCTGAGACATTCACGATCGCGGCAAAATTCTTTGCAGCAAGTGTAGTCTCTGCCGTTCCGAAGACGGAAAACGTGAACGTTGGGTGTGGCGAAAGCTGGATATTGACACGAGCCTGACCCGACGTGCGCACCCAAAAGCGAGCGGAGTTGTGGGTAACACCTCCGACTGCAATGGTATTCGTCACAGTAACCTGCGGCGCGTTGGGTATGTTCACCTGAAAGATCGAGACCGTCCCGCTAATCTCGTTTGCGGTCACGACAAGATTGCGTCCGTTCGGGCTGTGCGACGCGGGAATAAATATAAGTCCCTCCGGTCCCAAATCTCCTACCGTGTTGACCGTCCCCGCCCCCGGCGTGATCGAGAAATCTCGGTTGTTCACAAAGTGAACAAAGCGAGGGAGAGCAGGATCCGAGATATTATAAGTGGCGACACCGCCCACGCGTTCCATCCCCACGAACGCATAAACGCTGTCGCCGATTGTCCCGACAGCCACCGCTTCGGGCTCGGGACCTTTGTCATCGCTTCGATTGTCGCGACTGTTATTCGTGTTGCTGGCGTTGAAGTTGTTGGGGTGACGAGATGCGGTAAGCTGTTCGAGCCAATCGCCGCTGTCAAATACAAGTTTCGCGCTCGAGTCCCAAATCGTGAATGAACGAGCCCCAAAACAGCGAAGTAATTCAAACGCGGAGTCTGCGTCCGTGCTCGCGCCGACTCTCGTGAATTTCAATCTTCCTAAATTCTTGCCAAGCCAGAGCGAATCCCGAACGGGAAAAATCGTTGTATCAAGAAGATTACGCGTCAATGTTACTTCCTCGGCAAACCCGGTATAGCCACGCGCATCTCCCTCATTTGCCGTGATGAGATACTGCCGCCCATCGCGCGTAAAGGCTGTCACCGCATCAGGCTGATACATCCCCGCGATCGGCCACCGACGAATGTTGTTTCCATTGTCTTGATCACTTGCATCTATGCCGTTGCCAATTTCGAAATGATTCTTGCCGCCGAGGAATTTGATCGTTTGCACGCGACGGGATGGAATATCAATGATTGCCATCGCATTATTCTCTTGTAGCGTTACCCAAGCAGTTCGCGAGTCGGCTGAGACGGCGATGTACTCCGGTTCCAAATCCTGAGCCACGCTTGCATTCAGACCGAAGACCCGGATGTTTGTGTCGAGTTCATGTCGCCGGCTCCCTCCGATATTGAAGTCCGCAAAACCGACGTTTGTTACGTGCGATTGTGTCAAACCAGGAATGCCTCCTGAAATATCAATGATGCTGACTGAGCCTTCAGGATCGACGGTGTACGCGTCGTTCGGCTCGCCTTCGTTTGCCGTGAGGACGAAAAGTCCATTGGGAGTAAATGTGATCATGTCAGGAAGCGCTCCGACAATGAGGGATTTCAAAAGCACACCACCAGTGGTGTAGAAGAGTACTCTACCGGGGGCTTGCCTGTTTGTGTCCTCAACCGCGACCGCAACAATACCATTGCGAACCGCAACGCTGTTCGGCGAGCCGAACGGCCGCACGTTGATTTGAGCTACTCGAGTCGGGATTGCAGGATTGGCAATACTGATGATGTCAACTTTCGCGGAATCGCCGTTAACACTAAACAATCGCTGCGATTGCGCATCGTGAGCGACGATCTCCGCCGCGCTAACATTGTACCGCCCGGTTTTGTACGAGCCGATGTGCTGCAATTGAATTGATTGCGCCAACGTGGATGAAACGAAAACTGTTTGAATCAATAGCAGGAAACGGAAAGGCATGGGTACCCCTTGTTGTGAGAGAATTGGTTCGACAACAAGGTACGCCACGAAGGTAAACGAGCTATGAATGCACTGTGAAGGATAGGTGAATTTTCTGTAAACAGAACATCGCTGACTCTTAACAAGTACTTATCACTGAATTATCACAGCGTTAAAAGTCGGGCAACGTTTTCGAAGTATATTGCAAACGGGGGAGAATAAACTCAGTTGGACAACAGAGAGGAATGCGAGATGCGCGAAGCAACCTATGACGACGCGGTCACAATCGCAAAACTTACTCGTTCCGATCAAGACACGATCTGGAAACTCATCAAGGGAGTGCGGTTCAGTTCCATCGGAGACTTGGCACGACTCATCGTTAGCCTGAATGCGTCGCCACTGTCGCGTGATGAAGCAGCGACCCCGACCGCAAAGTTCTAAGCACTTCTTCGTGCACGCCAACCGAACAACTGCTGAGTAAGCTTCCTCCGTTCACAATACCGTTCCGTTCACCGTGAATCGTCGTGACGACGCCACCTGCTTCTTCAACGCACGGGACAATCGCTGCGATGTCCCACGGCTTCATGATGGTATCCAGCGCGGCGTGCATTCGCCCACGCGCCACAAGTGCATGTTGCATGCAGTCCGATACAAAACGGAATTTCTTCGCCTCGTCAATGACGCGGGCAAGATTGTTCGATGAGTATGATGACGGCTGAAGATTCGAGCCATGCACTCCGGATGCGGAAACGGTTGCTTCGTTCAAGCGCAGCGTCGAAGCAACGTGTACGCTCTTGGGCGGCTCCATTGAAGATTTGAACCAACACCCGCCGCCTCGCTCTGCAAAAACCGTTTCGTTCAACGCAGGAAAATGAATAATGCCGACGATAGGCTCATCGTTTTCGCAGAGCGCAATCAATGTGCCGAACAACGGAACGCCGAGCGTGAACGAAGCAGTCCCATCAATCGGATCGAGAACCCACACGCGGCGCGCGTGCTTCGGTCCCGATTCTCCGAACTCTTCTCCAAGAACTCCGTCGCGCGGATAGCGACGTGAGATCATTTCTCTCAGCACTTCTTCAGCTGCGCGGTCGGCGTCGGTCACTTCCGTGCCGTCTGTTTTGAATTCGACTCGGCACGCGCGATATCGCGGCATGATTTCCGCCGAAGCTGCCCCTGCCAGTTCGAGAGCAAACCCGATTTCTGATCCAATCACATTCATGTCCTTTCCCTTTGCTACTTATTCACTGATGTTACGTGCATGAGATAAGCTCCAACCATCAAGTTCCAAGTTCCAAAGAAATCTCAGACTCCAATTCTCAACACTCATTTGAATTCACTTGGAATTTGGAAATTGGAATTTCTTCGTCATTTGGAGCTTGGTCATTGGAGCTTCAGTGAGTTGGATATTGGACGTTCATTTACCGCAACACGCGCAGAAGGCACGACTCCGCCTTGAGCGTGACTTTCGAACTCCCGTTCGCAACGCCGAACGGAATCCGCTCTCCTATCGCGGAAACGATCATCGTTGTGATGAGCGGGAGTTCGAGAGAAAAAGTTCGCGGACCGTCGGCCTTCATTGGCGTGAATTGTATTTCAATTTCGATTTCGTTCGCACGAGCCATGCATGCGAGGCTCAATTGCCCGCCCTGCACGGGCAAATCGTTCGCAGAACACGAACATCCTGGCACGAGCCACGAGGCAGGAATTCCTGCAAACAACACCAATTCAAAACTTTGATCGGGTTTCCTTCGCTCGAACACAAACGCGTCGCGGAGCGCAAGCACGACCTCCGCTGCAGCCCAGCCGTGATGCCCGTCGCCCATACAACCGCCGCCCGTCGCGGGGTGAATCGCTTCGGGAAATGTCATTGTCGGCGAGGCGACGGAACACGCGGTCGAGAACATTTCCCAGAATTTCGCACGCTCGCCAGCGTACAGCCACGCGTGCGCGATTTGAATCGTGAGGTAAACGTTCATTCCGCTGTGAATGAAGTCTTGAAAGAACATTCCTTTGAAGGAAAAGCGCTCTTCCAAGATGCGCAGCGTCGCTCGAATGCGTACGTCATCAGCCGCGCACAACTGAAGAGGATATGATGCGACGATTGAACCGATCATGCCGCAGTCAATGCCGCGCAGCGGACCAGCAGTGATTGCTTCCGTCTCAAATTTTTTCTGCGCGAATGTTATCGCCGCCTCAATGCTCTGCCAGTACGCGGCAGCAAGTTGGCGAGCGCGCTTCCCGTCCTCAGTTTGACCGCCTCGTTCACACATCGCAGCATACGCCTCAAGTCCCGCGACGGACCAGAAGTTGTCCCAAAAATAATAGTCCGCCAATCCAAGATGTTCCGCGCTCAAGCCTCTTGGCATGAGTCCGTCGAAGGGTCTCTCTGCAACTGCCGCTCCTTGCAGTCGTTTGTTTTCAATCCATCGCGCTCCGTCCTTCAACTCTTTTACGTGTTCGCGCACGAATATATCATCATTCGACAGCAAGACGTGTTGCCACGCCGTCCACAGCGCTTGCCCGTTGGAATCCCACTCGCCCTGTTGCGAGCGAAAATATCCTTCGCGCGTCAGCTTGTTCGAGAATGAAGCAATGATTGGACTCGTGACATGAAAGTATCCGCACTTGTCTAACGCCCACAGCATGTATGCCGCGTCTCGAAACCAAAACTGGTGGTACGTGAATGGACCTGGAGTTATGGAATCACCATCTACCAACAACAAGAGCGTTGCAAGTGATGATGTGAAGAGGGCGTTCAGTTGGGAATCAGGCGTGATAATTCTCGCGCCTTGTCCTATCGCCTCCTTCCAGCTATCAATCGCCTCAGCAATGTCATGTTGAATTGTGCTTGAGAGTTTGTCGTGCTGGAGAGGGCAAGTCAATCGGATTGTCCGCTCCTCGTCGGGCGCAAGACGCAACGAAAACCCTGCGACCGCGTTCGCAAGTCCTACTTCGCAGTGCGCGCTTACCCAATCGGTTTTGCGGTTTGGATTCTTGAGGGCGGACATGCAATCTCCACGCTCGAACGTCGAGCAGTGAACGACCGAGGGTTGGCAGTCGAGATACACGCGGGACGTACCATTAACGATGAAGCAATTCTCTGATTCACTAAAATCTATACTCGTTACGATGCCGACGCCTTCTGGATTGAACGGACGAATTGCAGCGAAAAGCGTACACGACGCGTTCGCGGCGCGCGCATTCCTCACTGTCACACTGTGAACGAGTTCCGTCTTTACAACATAGGTCGTCATCGTGCATTCGATACCGCTGACGTCGAATCGTGTTTCGACGACAGGTACGTTCTCGACGAGTTGCTGGTGTACATCCTTCATCGCCGATGGATAATGCATCATGCTATCCACTTTCATCCATACATCAAGCGACCAGCCGTCGCGAAAAGGGGTGACCATCCCTCGCGGGTCAACAATCGGTTCGATGTTGCACTCCATGCTGCCCACGGCTGTCCAGTTGCGATGAGTCAAGTTCATTGACAAGCCCAGGTGGGATCGCGGAATGAATGATGACGTGAGCGGCGAATATTGTTCGACAGCCCAGTATGGAAGTATCCAATCGCGGATGCTTTGGAGAAGGGTAAAGTTCAACAGACCGCGAGACAGCTGGACCATATTGAGAGGTATAAGCTCGGTCGGAAGCGTGTCCTTGTCAATGCCACTGATTTCATTTGCCTTCTTGAACATCTCGACTGCCAGCTGTGGGACATTCATCCTGCGGGCAATCAGTTCGAGGACTCGCTGAGAGAGTTTCACGCTAAGGTGTTTGGAGTTTGTTTGCGCTGCATCGGCTGGGTGAGAATATCACAAGAACTAATGCGACAAACAACCTATGGCGATGAATTTAACCAGAACTTTACATCGCCATTATACCCACATCATGGGAAGTGGATAAATTGTGGGTAAGATTTTTTGAGGAGGATTGCCATGAAGTCGGTGAAGTATTTTCTCATAGCCTTGGCTGTACTGACAACGGAATTTCTGTTGACTCGTCGGCGCAATGCATATTGACCGTTCGATGCAATCACTGCGAGTAGCCTACTTCGCAGGAACGATGCGCCGTGAGCACGACGGCGTAACGCGCGTCTTGTACCGCCTGATTCCGTATCTCAATGATCGCGGCATCGCGAACATGTTCTTCTCTCCCATCGTCCCTGCTGAGGATGATTCGGCGACGGAGTTTTTCAAAATTCCTTCCGTCGCTTTCCCTTTGTACAAAGATTACCGATTCGCCCTTCCAGGCATGCGCCATTTCGAGAAGGAACTTCACGCTTTCAATCCCGACGTCATCCATATCAACAGTCCGTGTCCGCTCGGTTATGCCGCGATGCGTTACGGCAGAAAACATCGCGTCCCCGTCGTCGCGACGTACCACACACACTTCGCAAGTTACGCAAAGTATTACAACGTAAAGTTGCTTGAGAAGTCAAGCTGGAAATATCTTCGCTCGCTGTACAATGGCTGCAATCGTCTCTTCGTTCCATCGCGACCGATTGCGGAAGAATTATCTGCGCACGGGATACGTGGCATCGAAGTGCTTCCTCACGGCGTTGACACCCATGTCTTCAACCCGCAGAAGAAATCACTCGCCTGGAAATCACAGCTCGGCGCCGAAGGGAAGCACGCGCTGTTGTTTGCAGGTCGTTTGGTGTGGGAAAAAGATTTGAGAACTCTTGCAGAAACCTACAACATTCTTGCAACGCGACGCGACGATGTTGCATTCATTCTCGCGGGCGATGGTCCTATTCGCGCGGAACTGCAGCGAATGATGCCTCGAGCAATTTTCTTGGGACAGCTGGAAAAGAACGACCTCGCGGTTGCATACGCATCAAGCGATATTTTTGTATTTCCATCAACGACGGAGACGTTCGGCAATGTCACACTCGAAGCGATGGCGTCGGGCTTGCCTCCCGTTTGCGCGCGCGAAGGCGGAGCGTACGGGATTATCGAACACGGACGTACGGGTCTGCTTGCGGAGCCTCGCTGCCCGCACGACCTCGCGCACCACATCGAATCGTTGCTGGATTCTCCTGAGACGCGCCAGGCGATTCGCAACGCGGGGCTGAGTTTTGCCAAACAGCAGCAATGGGATACTATCTTTGATCGAATGGTTCACAGCTATCGGAGCGTTCTCCATACATATTCCAGTATCACATTCAACGAAGACAATGAATCGTCCGCTTACTATCGCCCATCTCTCCGACCTGCACATTAGTCTCGAGCACTCGCGGCAGAACGTGCGGAGTACGCGAACGCTGATCGAGTTCTGCCTTCGAAGAAACGTTGACCACATCGTCATCACGGGCGACATTACCGCGAGCGCGGAGAAGAAAGAACTTGAAGCCGCGAGAAAACTCTTTCGCAACTACGGACTGCTTGACGGCAAGAAACTCACCATCATCCCAGGAAATCATGATGTGTTCGGCGGCGTTCATAACGCCGAAGAAATTCTCACATTCCCAAAACGTTGTAAGGCGACCGACTACGAGCGGAAGCTGCGCGTGTTTGAGGAGACGTTTCACGAGTTGTTCGAGGGGACGATTCACGGCAAAGGAGAGAGGTTTTATCCGTTCGTAAAGCCGCTCAAAGGCATTACCCTCTTCGGCGCGAACTCAGTCGCCCGTTACGCGCGTCTCAACAATCCCATCGGCTCCAACGGCGCAGTGAGCGACGACGAATTCGAGCGCCTCGAGCGATTTTTAAAGTCGGAGTTGTTCAAGACGCAACAGAAGGCTGTCCTGATTCATCATCACTTCAACAAAATCGAATCGCGCACGAGCGGCACGATGAGCAGCGTCTGGAATGCCATCGAAACGCAGACAATGAAACTGCGGAACAAAAAGCGTCTGCTTGCGCTTTTCCTCGCGTCCAAAGTGGATATCGTGCTTCACGGTCATTTCCATGAAAACCGCGAGTACACGCGCAAAGGCGTTCGGTTTGTCAACACAGGCGCCTCGGTATTGGGCGCGGACAAGAGATTGTTTGCAACGTTTTTAAATGTGAGCGCGAGTGGAATCGAAACCGAAGTGCATATCGTTCCGCATTTCGCCATCGCTGCAACGAGTCCGTTGCACGCGAGCCAGGAAAGAGAACTCCTCCTGCAAGAAGCGGCGTGAACTCCGATTCGATGACCACATGATTGCTCTTCTCATGGCACTCTTCGTTCACATTCCTACGGAAGTAAGTCAGGGCGACGCCGCGTATTTGCGGATGGATTATTTTCGCGCCGAGTCGCTCTACACGAAGGCGTATTCTCACTTTCAGAAAGACGCCGACGTATTGTGGCGACTCGCACGACTGTACGTCTGCATCGCTGATGTTTCGCCACATGAGCAACGTGAAGGGATGTATCGCAAGGCGGAAGCCTCTGCGCGAAAGTGCATCATCGCCGACAGCGCGAAAGCGGAAGGGCATACGTGGCTCGCGGCTTCGCTCGGCAACATCGCGATGTACGAAGGGAGCGAGACAAAAGTCAGGCTGGCGCGCGAAATCCAGCGTGAGTTGCTGCGCGCAATCGAGTTGAACCCTTACGATGACGTCGCTCATTCCATTCTCGGTTCCTTCTACCGAGCGTTGGGCAACATCAGTTGGATCGAGCGTCAGCTTGCGAATCTCCTACTCGGTGGAATTCCCGATGGCGGCTATGCTGAGGCGGAAGCAGCGCTTCAAAAAGCAATCGCCTTCGCGCCGAATGTCATGCGCCACCAATACGAGATGGGAATGCTTTACCGCGATTGGGAACGCTCTGAAGCAGCGAACGATTTGTTGCGCAAGGCTGCGCGCTTACCGATGACAGTCCGCAGCGATAGCGCGCGTATCCGAGAGATCGAGCAACTCCTTGCCGAGGAGGGACAATAGTCCCCGAACTTTTCGCCATCGCTCGCACCGCCGAGTGGCACTGGCTGCTCTTCTTGCTGCCGACAATCGCTCTCAATGTGTTTGATGCCCTAGCGCTTCGTTCGTTGTTGCGCACGCGAGGTTACGATTCGCCGCAGGGTGAACTACTGATGAATCACGTCGCAGCGGAAGCCATTGCCCGCTCAATCCCGCTCGGCATAGCCCTGTCGGATTCCGCACGTTCATTCCTCTTGATGAAGGAACACAACGTACCATTCACGAGCGGCATTGCCGTGAGCTTGACGCGAAGGCTCTTTCTGGCAATCACGCAAGTCGTATTCGTTCTCGTCGCAATCGCGTTTTCATGGCAGACCGTTGCGGGCGTCGTTTCATCTATCGCCGGCAGAACTTCATTCACACACGATTCCTTTGTCGTGATTTTGATGATCGTCCTCGTGTGCGCAACGCTAATCCCATTTATTTTTTACTATTGCAGCCGAAAGGGATTCGCTGGTCCGCTCCAGTCGCTTTCCAAAGTCGCGCAATCACTTCGACTGAAAAACTGGCGAGGGTTTGCCGCGTCGCTCAGTCTGTTATCTTTGATATGGCTGATGGAGTTTTTAGAAACGTACATGGTGCTCAAGGCGTTGGGATTCGGAGTCGGCTTGCAGCAAGCGTTGGCGCTTGAAGCGAGTGTATCGCTTGCGCGCGCCGCGGTGTTTTTTCTCCCATCGGGAATCGGCGTGCAGGAAGCAGGATATATCGGGACAATAGCAACGCTTGGTATCGAGGGAACGAACGTAAGTACATTTCTCATCATCAAGCGGGCGAGAGACACTTTCTGGATTCTGCTCGGCTATGGAATCCTTGCGTCAAAAGGCCTCACACCTCTTCGCATGATATTCGCAACGGAAAAGCCGTCGCAATAAGGCGTCGCGTAATGATTCCACCGCGCGTCACTGAACGCCGCCGACGCGAACCGCTTTCTTTAGTCTGCCCACGAGTTGATACAGATCTGAATCTATGTACTTCATCCGCACATTCAATTCATCGCGCCGATTGAGGAACAGGTTGAACGCCGAGGCGAACAACTCTGCTGGATTCTCATGCGGGTGTCCGCCAAATTTTGCATTCCCGGAATACTCGCCGTCGCGAAAAAGATAGAAGAGCGCGTGCCGCTCGAATTCACTCCACAGTTGAGCCACCGTGTCGCGAAGCGCCGCGGAGAGCAAATCGTAGTGCACATGCCCGAACTCGTGCGACAACACCGAACGGACAACTGCAGGATCGTTGAACAAGAAAAAGTAACTACTGGACAAATAAATCGTGTTGCCCCGGCGGTTGGCGTTTCCGAAATACTCGACGGCATGATCAAGCACTAACGTGTCTATGCGATGCGGTATAGCAAGCGCAGAGTTCATCGAGTCAATGAATCTCCGCGCGATGGCGAGGTCTTTCTCGTAGGCTGTATGAAATGTCGCAGGATCGAAGCGTTTGTAAAGCTCGACAACGCTGTCCGGCACAACCGGAATAAGCGATTCGAACATCTGCAACCCTTCGATGATGGCAACTGATTTGACGCGCTCATCACTTGACGGTCGAGATGTTCCACACCCAATCGCTGTCAGCGCGAGCAACGCAGAAAACCCCCATGATACTCTCTTCAATCGTTTCCTTTCATCATCCTCTGATGAAAGAAAAGAATTTTTTCACAAGAATGCAGTGGCTGGAAATTTTGCCGAAGGGTAAACCACCACGGCGCTGGACACG
>JANNUB010000172.1:0-8599 GCA_031394795.1 Ignavibacteriota bacterium
CTGTTTCTTTGAAGGAACAGTTCTTTCTGAAGGAAGAGGAACAACGCGACCGTTTGAAATCGTCGGCGCGCCCTTCATTGACCCGAACCGACTCGCGAAACGTCTCTCTGAATTTGCTCTGGATGGTGTCTTCTTTCGTCCGACATTCTTCAAACCGACATTCGATAAGTTCAAGGGAAAAGTGTGCGGTGGAGTTTTTCTTCACGTTTTTGATCGAAAGAAATTCAAACCCGTACGCGCCGCGATGGTCATCCTCCGTGCCGTGAAGGAACTCTATCCAAAACAGTTCGGTTGGTTCCTCGGCCCATATGAATACGAGCGCAGCACGCCGGCAATCGATTTGCTGTATGGCTCCGACGCTCTGCGGAAGACCATCAACTCCGGCGGTTCTCTCGATGCTCTGTTTCACGAGTGTGAAACAGAGGAACAACAGTTTGCGCGTCGCGCAAAATCGTGGTGGCTGTACTCATAGCCCCGCGACATTTCACAAACCAATCATAAATCAAGGAGTCATCCCCTATGCATTCTTCGTACAGATGTTGGAGGAGATGGGGCCAACTTGTGGTACTGTTCTGCTTAATAACAGTTCCCCTGCTTGCCCAAGAAGGGAAACGCACGTTTACCATTACGGGAACGGTCGTTGACGCGAAAACACAAGAGGCGCTTGTTGGAATCAACGTACTGATTCGCAACACGAAGCTCGGCGCATCATCGAACAAGGATGGAAAGTTCACCATTCTCGCAAACCTGGCCCCCGGCAACTACACGTTGTCGTACAGCCTTGTCGGCTACAAGTCGCGGCAACAAGCTGTTGAACTTGCGGATCAGAGCATCGTCGAAGTCGGACAACTCGGACTGGATGAGGATCTCCTCCGCGTTCAAGAGGTTGTTGTCACCGGAACGGGAACGGCAATGGAAAAAGAGCGTTTAGGAAACGCCGTTTCGACTGTCGGCGGCAACGCCATCACCGGGTCGGCGGCGCCGACCATAGACGCGGCGCTTGCGGGCAAGATTGCTGGTGCGCAGGTAACGCAGAATTCCGGCACGCCCGGCGGCGGCGTCTCGGTTCGCTTGCGCGGCACATCAACAATTTCTGCAAGCGCGGAGCCGTTGTATATCATCGACGGAACAATTGTTGACAACAGCTCGAATGAGTTGGTCAATCTCGGCGGTTATGTCGGCAACCGCATTGCGGACATCAACCCGAATGACATTGACCGCATTGAAGTGGTGAAAGGCGCAGCCGCGGCGGCGCTCTACGGCTCGCGTGCAAACAACGGTGTGATTCAAATCTTTACGAAGCGCGGTGTTACCGGCGCGCCGCAAATTACCTATCGTACCAGCACCGGGTTCAGCAAAATCCGGAAAACGTACGACGTGAATCTGTTCCCGTTTGATAAACCGCCGTCGGACACGACACGCAAAGCGGTGACGCGAAGAGACTACCAGAATGATATTTTTCGAACGGGTTCGGAGTTCGATCAGTATCTTTCGATCTCTGGTGGAAACGATGTTACGAAATATTATGTGAGCGGCACATACGGCTACGAGTCCGGAATCGTGAACGCGACAAACTACCGGAACATCAACTTCAGAGCGAACCTCGATCAGTTCGTGAGCAACTGGCTGAAGATCGGCGTTGGCGCGAACTATCTGAGTTCGACTGCTGACCGTGTACCCAACGGCGGTATCGTCGGGGGCGAAGGCGTTATTACAAATTTCGCGTTTCAGCCAAACTGGCTTGATCTGAACGCGAATGCGGAAGGAAAATATCCGACAGCGCTCTTCGGATTCGCGAATGAATTGGAGGTGATGAACCGATGGCAAAGCCCGCAGGATGTTAACAGATTTACCGGAAGCCTGCAATTTCTCGCTACGCCGCTTGCCAATCTCAGCCTCGAGTACCGCTTCGGGTACGATCAATACAAACAAAACGATAATCGGCAGATTCCGATTGGCTCGTCAGCGGGTTATACTACCGGATTCTCGCAACAGGCAATTGCCGACGTCCAGCTTGTGAATAACGACATCACCGCAAGCCATGTTGCAAGCATGGAGGATTTCGGCTTCACGACAACTGCCGGATTCAGCCATCAGTATTTTAGCGGTACAACGGTGAGCGCATCTGTTCGCGACCTCATTCCTGTCGCGACACTGCTCAGCTCGGGAGCCACGGCGCTTGCGACCGAGTTCCGCGAAAAAAGAGTCATTTACGGATACTTCATACAGGAGACAATTGGATTTCAGGATAGACTTTTCTTGACGGGCGGCTTACGTATTGACGGCGCCTCCACATTTGGCGCTGATGACCGATTCCAAACATTCCCCAAGGCAAGTCTCTCGTATGTTCCCTCCAATGAAGAGTGGTGGAAAGAGAATGTCGGCAGTGTTGTGAATAGATTCAAACTGCGCGCGGCGTGGGGCGCTTCCGGCGGACAACCCGCTGGCTCGTACGATCGCTTCTCTGTGTACACACTCCAAACCAATAGCGGCAGACCCGGCTTGGCAAACTCTACTCTCCTCGGCAACAAGAATCTGAAACCGGAACGGATGACCGAGATTGAAGTCGGCGCTGACTTTGGTTTGTTCGACGATCGTCTCAGTTTTGAGTTCAGTATCTATGACAAGAAGGTGAAGGACTTGTTGTTGTTGCGAACGCTCGCACCCTCTACGGGTTTCTCCGGCATCCTCGATAACGTGGGGGAATTATCCAACAAGGGCATTGAGCTTGCCGTGAAGGGCGTCGTGATGAACACCGACGACTTCAAATGGTTGAGCACGGTGATTCTTTCCAGGAACACGAATAAGGTTACGAAGTTGAACGGACCTGCGTTTGCGGTCGCCAACAGCTTCGGTATTTCGCGCGTTGCTGAAGGAGAGCCGCTTGGCTTCTTCTATGGGCCAACGTATAAGCGCAACCCGGACGGCTCACGCGCGGCAGACAGCCTGGGGCGGCCAATCCGTTTCACGGATGCGAACGGAGTCGTCGTTAATTCAAAAATCGGAGACCCCAATCCAGATCTGATCCTTTCGTTCAGCAACGATTTCCAACTGTTCGAAAAATTGAGCGTTCATGTCCAGTTCGACGGCATGTTTGGGCAGGATGTGTTCAACTTCACGCGCCGTATTCTTGAAACTCCAGCGTTTGGAAACGGAAAGGAATATGAACGAGAACTGCGCGGTGAGGTTGCTCCGGGTTACTTCAACACGCGCCGAACAATCTTTGAGGAGTACATCGAGGATGGGTCGTTCCTCAAGCTGCGCGAACTTTCACTCGCGTACCTGCTCGACACCGAATTCATAAAGGGCATCGGGCTTAGTTCGCTTGAGGTTCGCGTTACGGGACGCAATCTGATTTCGTTCGACAAATACAGCGGCTACGATCCGGAAGTGAACGTCGCGTCACAGAGTACATTGGTCCGCGGGTTCGATTGGTCAACCATTCCGTTGCCGCGAACGTACATGTTCAGCCTCACTGCCAATTTGTGATCACAATTTTGAAGGAACATACACATGAAGACAGCTAAGTTTCTCAACCTGCTCTTTTGCGGCAGCCTCGTTCTCTGGGCGGGCTGTTCACTGGATCAGGTAACGCCCAACGCTCCCTCTGACGCGGAGGTTCTCACCACAACAGAGGGCATCAGAGCCATTGCCATCGGCATTCAGGGACAATATGGTGAAACGATCGACGAGACAATTGCCGCATCAGGCTTTTTAGCAAAGCAGTTTGCGACCATGCCTTCGTCTGTTTTAGGTTTACGCGAACTGGAAACCGGAGGCGGAGATGTAACTCGGGCGAATGGAACCGTCAATGCATTCTGGTCCGGTCACTACCGCGTTGTAAAGTCAGCAGAGGATCTCATCACCAACACTCCCAAAGTAGCAATCGCCGATCCCGGTACGCGCAGCGGAATCATCGCGCTCGCACGTTTGTATAAGGCAATGGCGCTGGGAGAATTGATTGAAGTGTTCGACCAAATTCCCGTCACGGTTACCACCTCGCAAACGCCGGCGTTCGTGAACCGTGAAACTGCGCTCACCACAATCATCACGCTCCTCGAAACTGCCCGGGATGAAATTGCAGCAACACCACCCTCGACGGATTTCAACACGACGATTCTGGGAACAGGATTGAACCTTCCCAACACTATTCAGGCAATGCTTGCGCGGTATCTTCTTGTTAAGGGGGACTACGCAAAGGCTTTGATCGCCGCGAACGCTGTTAGTCTGACGGTAACATCCACCATTTTCTACAACAGCACAACGACAAGAAACCCGTTTTATCTCGTTGCGATTCAGTCGGCGTTTTACAAACCGGTGCGAAGTTTTAGGCTAACGGCAGAAGCGGGAGATCTCCGCGTTGCGTTTTGGGTAACTGCCGGAACAGCGACCTCATTCCTCGGCGTGCCGGTGGATGAGTTTGCGCAGTACCGAACAGACAACGCTCGGTATTTCCTATATGTGCCGGGTGAGATCACGTTGATCAAAGCGGAGATTGCCGCGCGTCAGAACAATCTCGTGGAAGCGTTGACGCACATAAATACCATCCGCACAAAGCCGGCCGATGCTGCGGGAATCCGTGCTGGTCTCGCAGCAAAGACTGCCGCACAACTGTCCACGCAAGAGTTGACGCTGGAGGAAATCTACATCCAGCGCTACTATGAAATGTTCATTTCCGGAACACGAATTGGCGACACCCGCCGCTTCGGAAAGCCGGGCGCCGAAACGGGAACCGCAACGCGCAGCCGAACACGCAACTGGCTGCCGTATCCCGACACCGAGCATTTGTCGAATCCGAACACGCCGGCAGATCCGCCAATCTAAACCTCTTTACTCACTCCACCTCGCGGTTACGCGGGGTGGAGTTTTCTTCTTCTTAACTGACGTTACGCAAGACAACAAAGAATAGAACGCGGATGACACGGATTGGACGGATGAAAGCGGATAAGAATTCCTGTAAATCCAGATTGTTGGAATACACTCGAAATCTCCACAGTCAACAAAAACAAATCCGCGAATATCCGCGTCATCCGCGTTCCCATTTCTTTTCTTTGCGTAACATCACTTCTTAACTCGAAGCAACAATGAAACCCTCGATCATCTTCGCTACGCTCTTTTTCCTTTCCATTGCCCCGCCGGCGCGCGAGTTTGAACTTGTCAATACCGGTGGCATGCAATGGTTCAAGGGCAATACGCACACTCACACAACCATGAGTGATGGTGATTCATCTCCGGAAGATGTTGCGCGATGGTACAAAAGCCACGGCTACAAGTTTCTCGTTCTCTCCGATCACAATGTCTTTACAGATCCGAAGACACTCTCGTCACTTATGGATTCTTCTTTCCTTCTTATTACCGGTGAAGAACTCACGTCGGATTTTCGAAAGAAACCGGTGCATGTCAACGGACTGAACATCCCGCACGTGTTGGAACCACAACGAGACTCCTCGCTACTGGGAACCATCCAGAAGAATATTGATGAAGTACGCCGTGTTGACGGAGCGCCGCATATCAATCATCCGAACTTTGGCTGGGCAATCGATCAGGAAACGCTTCTCCGTGTCCAGCGCTATCGCCTGTTGGAGATATTCAATGGACATCCGTTGGTCAATAATTACGGAGGCGGAGGAAACCCAAGTGTGGAGCAGATGTGGGATGTCTTGTTGAGTAACGGTCAGCGCGTTTATGGAATCGCCGTGGACGATGCGCACCATTTCAAGGAAGAGTTCGCGCCCCATCGTTCGAATCCGGGGAAAGGTTGGGTTGCCGTACGGGCCCGCTCTCTGAATACTCAGGAAGTTGTTCGCAACCTCGAGCAAGGGCTTTTCTACGCAAGCACCGGTGTTGAGGTTGAGGACATCCTCATCACCCAAAAAACAATGACCATTCACATCGCTCAGAAAACCGACACGAGATTTCGAACGGATTTCATCGGCGACAACGGCAGGATACTTCTGCACACGGAGGAAAACCCAGCGGTGTATCGCCTTCTTGATAACGTACGCTACGTTCGCGCAAAGGTGTATGACTCGGGGGGATTTGTTGCCTGGGTGCAGCCGGTGTTTGTTAACCGTTAGATGTACTCCACCTCGCAGCACGAGCAGATGTACTCCAGATTCGCGGGTAGGTGGAGTACATCTGCACTACCGAATCACCAACTCCTTCAAAATATTCTCCGCGCCAGAAAACTTATCCAGCACGAACAACATGTAGCGCGAGTCAACTGAGACGCAACGATTGATTCTCTCTTCGAAGATGTAATCGCCGACAACGCCTTCCCAGTTCCCGTCAAACGCGCAGCCAATCAATTCACCTTTTCCGTTGATGACCGGGCTTCCGGAATTCCCGCCGGTGATGTCGAGATCGGAGATGAATGCTACCGGCACGTCCTTCAGTTTCGGATCTGCATAGCGACCGAAATCTTTTTTCTGCCACAACTCTTTCAACTTCGCGGGAATGAGATAATCGGGATTGTCGGATTCCTTTTCCATAATTCCGGACAGCGTCGTAGAGGATGAAAGCGTTACGGCATCGCGCGGCTGCAACGGAACGACTTCGCCGTAGGTGAATCGGAGCGAACGATTCGCGTCGGGATATGTAACGGAATTCTTTTTGAAATCAAGAAACACCTCGACGTATTTCGTTCGCAAGCGTGCAAGCTTGTTCAACACGCTTTGACTTTTCGCGGAGACGGGCGACGCTTCGGCGGAATATTTCTTATACAGCTTCATCGCTTCATCGTCTTGAATCGCGTCGGCGTCTTTCATCAACAACTTCTCGCAACCCTCTTTGGTCACGAAGCGTGAATCTTCGTACAACTCTTCGACGAAGTCGCGCGCCTTTCGCTCGCGCTCGTTGCCTGTTGTGTTTCCATAAATTTCCGAAAGCGATTTGAAATGTTGGTCGGTAGACGACTCCCGACGGGTCGGGTCATCGCCGATTCGTTGAGCGGCGAGTTCGGCGTTCTTGAGAATCATCGCCGCCATCATTTCTTTATCAACGCGCATGTCGTTGTCTTTGAAGAAGTCATCGAGGAACTCGCGTACAGGCTTGCGGTCTTTCTCTTCTGGCTCGCGCAGGTTTCCTTTGTCGTCCTTTTTCAGCGAATTGAGATACGTTCCGAACCGCGCTGCAATTTGAAATAATTCAATGCCGCCGCTTGCACTCGTGATGAAGTTGTTCTTCCGTGCGATGGAGCGGGCTTCATCGTTTGCCGCTTTCAAATCAGCGAGCAGAGTTCCGTGCTTCGCCGTGAGTTCGGATTTCGAGGCAATGTACGCAGCGAATCTTTCTTCCTGCGCTTTCTTTGTCGTCACTAAATCCGTTCGCCTCAAACCTTCCAGCGTGGCGATGGAATTCTTTTGCGTGTTTGCAAGCCGCCGCAGCTTTGACGCGTACTTGATTGCGACGCCGCGGTCTTTCTCGCTCCATCGCTCCAGAATGTCCATGCGCAGCTTGAACATATCGCGCGTCGTCGGCAGACTCACTTCCTGCGCGAGCTGAACGGCAGCCGCTTCGCGATAGCGAAACGTCCGTCCCGGAAATCCCATCACCATCGCGAACGAGCCTTCGGGAACGCCTTGCATCGAAATGGGCATAAACTTCTTTGGCTTGAACGGAATATTTACGGTCGAATACTTTGCAGGCTTGCCATCGGGTCCAGTATATGCGCGCAGCAACGCGAAATCGCCGGTGTGTCGGGGCCATGTCCAATTATCCGTTTCACCGCCGAAGTTGCCGATTGCCTCCGGCGGCGCGTACACAAGACGAACGTCTTGCAATTGCAATGAGATGAAGAGATAATACTTCACGCCGCCATACAGCTCGGAAACGCGGCACGCGAGTTTCGTGCTATCCTGCCATTTGTCTTCAATCTCTTTTCTCTTCGAGCGGATGACGCGCTCACGCTCGTCTTCCTTCATCGTATCGTTGACAGCAGAGAGAATTTCGACGGTTACGTCGGTCATCGTCTGAACAATTTCCGCCGTGTACGATGTAGAAAGCTCTTTGTCCTTTGTTGATGCAAGAAATCCATTCTGCAAATAATCATCTTGTACAGAACTCAATTCTTGAAGCCCCGCGAACGCGATATGATGATTCGTAACGATGATCCCGTCGGCGGAAATAAATCCGCCCGTTCCGCCCGGCAGAAGAACGATTGCATCTTTCATACTCGCGTTCGTGTTGCTGAAGATTTGTTCCGGGGTGAGTTCAAGTCCGGCTTTCTTCATTTCGGTCAGAGGAAGTTTGTTGAGTGCATCGAGCAGCCACATGCCTTCGTCCGCCGCTGTACGCGCGCAAAGGGCAATGGTTGTGACAAGTAGGAAAAGTATTCGATTGATCATGGCGCCGTGAAATGAGTTATTGATGAACTGAGGGGAGTTCGCAAAGAGGATGGAGTCTGAATGGATCACACATCTCGTTCGCACACGCAAAATACGCGAACCGGGCGGTATTAGCAACTCGCCGAAATACTCGTTATCTTTTATCCGCTACAACGTCTAACCATCTTCGATCTTCCACAACACCAAGAGGAGTTATCCATGTTTTTTATCCTATCCATACTCATAGCGATTGCCGCGTTCTTCGCATGGCGATC
>JANNUB010000207.1:0-1888 GCA_031394795.1 Ignavibacteriota bacterium
CAGTCTGTCGTCTCGCAAGCAGCATCGTTGGGCGATCCGGCTTGCCGGATTGGGACCATTGTGGAATCTTCCGGCGAGGGACCGTTGGTGGAGTATGTCGATTAAGCAGACGAATGCGCTGCGAGTGGCCGTCTTGGCGTCAGGACGCGGGTCGAATCTTCAGGCGATCATCGACGCGATCGAAGCAGGAACCGTTCACGCGAAGATCGTTGCCGTCATCAGCAACAAAAAAGACTCCCCGGCGCTAGAACGAGCCCGCCGACATGGGCTCTCCAGCCTCTTCGTCGATCCCACGCCCTATGCAGGCAGACCCGACAGTCGTGAAGCGTACGATCGAGAACTCCTCGATGTGCTGCTACAGCATGATGTGGAGCTGGTCTTGCTGGCTGGGTACATGAAGATCGTGACGAAAATCCTGGTGGAAGCCTTTACCAATCGCATGATGAACATTCATCCCTCGCTGTTACCTTCCTTTCCAGGACTGGAGGTACAGAAAAAGGCGATTGAGTGGGGCTGCAAACTTGCCGGCTGTACCGTTCACTTTGTGACCGAGGGTGTCGATGAAGGGCCGATCATTCTTCAAGCGGCCGTTCCGATTCTCGATGACGACAGCCCCGATACCCTGGCTGCTCGGATTCTCGCACAAGAACACAAGATCTACCCGCGAGCGGTCCACCTCTTTGCCGAAGGTCGCCTGCGGGTTGAGGGCCGGCGCGTGTTCATCCAGGCCGGGAAACCGGAGGGAGAATCGGTCATCAGTCCATCGTAGCGCCACGCAACTGCACCATAGCAACCAGTTGCCTGTACGGCCCATGCTGACGACACCCTTGCTTGCCCACACAAGATTCTCAATCGACATCGCAACCTATTGATTCAGAAAATCAGGAATGTCACCGTCTGGTTGCCTGCATCCCCTACACCTCGGCAATATAAAACCCTGTGTAAGGCTATACCGAGTAAGCAGATTTACCGCGCAGAGAATTGTATTTATTCATAGAAATGGTTGAAAGAAATGTAATGGATGGTACAGTAACGTAATTTTCGAGCATGTACTAACGAGGCTGGTGTGCTGAAGGTTGGTAGGTGTAGTGACCTCGGCGATATGAGAAATGCCCGGTCATCAAGCGTGAATAAGAGAGAGGAAGCGTGATGGCAGGGTTCGTCATGCGGAAAAATCAGCGGCTCAAGAAGTCAGTGCCGGTGCGGTATCTTGGGCCCAGACTTGCCGGCGAAGGAATTATCAGCGATCTTTCGCTGAGCGGAAGCTACATAACCGGGAATGTACCGGTTCAGGTCGGAATGCAACTCTCATTGGAAATTTTCGTACCGGGAGACCAAGAATCGTTGCTGATCGATCGCGCTATCGTGAAATGGGTCAAGGGTTCTGAGTTCGGGGTGGACTTCGACACGCCCCAGCCGAAGGTGGCTGAGCGAATCACAAAGATCATCTCCACGCTGGTCAAGACACAGCATGGCTTATCCCGCAAGGGATAAGCAAAGCGGGCAGGTGTATTTTGCGGATCACACGAGGTCTTTTTCTGCACTCCGCGTTCCGGAGGCATGAAGGCAGCGACGATCTTGAGTTTGAGGTCGTCGCTGTCCCTCCCGCCACTTGCTTTAATTGACAAGACTTCCGGTTTTCAGAACACGTTCCGTGAATCGGGTGAGCGAGGAAGGCGTTACCAGTGGCGGCCTGAGGCAAGGAAAGAAGACACGTCCGCGCAGGGCAACGGCTTGGCAAACCAATAGCCTTGCCCGTATTCGCATCCGAACGAGCGGAGGATCCTCAGCTGTTCGGCCGTTTCCACCCCTTCGGCGATTACCAGCCGCCCCAGTTGATGGGCAAGGACGATGATGGTCTTCACGATGGCGAGCGCATCGTCGTCGG
>JANNUB010000306.1:0-11088 GCA_031394795.1 Ignavibacteriota bacterium
GACTCGCAACCATAAAACCATAGTTGGTTTTCGTACCACTAACCCATTCTTGGACAAGCGATGCGACGTTCCACGTATGCTGGCCAGTGCTGCTCGTATTGAGAGTTGCAACTGCTGTTGAATTGTAGGTCCCACCAGAGGTTGTCCAGTTTGTTCCTGTCATCCGCTGATCCCAGTTTGCTTCGCCAGCAGTTCCGTTCGCGGTACCCTCACTCCAAGATTGTTGCAGTTCGTACACATCGATATTGAGCAAGCCTCCAATCGCTGTCGCCTGCAACTTCAACGTTGCACTCGTGATCGTCGCATTCGACGGGATACTGCTAAGATCGAATTGTATCAACGCTCGTTGGAGGTCGCCGGACTCGCGGTCAACTATCAACGATGTCGAAGTGCCAAAATTCTTGCCAGTCTCCCCGGACTTGCCCTTGATGTAGTTGTCTTTAGTTGCGTTGCCGGAGTAGGAAAAGCCTGAAGATGGTTTGATCGGAACTCCACCAATCGCCCATTCTTTCGATGAGCCCGCAGACCAGGACATGGTCACAGTTCCGGCACCAGCTTCGGTGCTACCAGCACCACGTTGGTCTCCGCTGCCATTTGCTGCATTCCATCTCTGCGTTTGGTTCGCGCCTACGGTTAGCGAAGGTGCATCCTTGATCGCGACAGCGTCAAACACCAACTCGTTCGATGCTGAAGTAACGTTGACGCTTGGCGCGTTTGATGTTCCGATTGCCGAAGCAAATGTTCCTAACGGCGTAGTTTGATGCACTCCTGTGAACGTCACTACGCCCACAGTGATGCCATCCGCATTTGTGCTCAGGTTGACAACAACATTCGCAGTACCGGAAGGAGGGTTTACCAAGCGCCAAATCTCGACGCGTACAGGGTTGGCGCCCCCAGATTGCGCACCTACAAATGTGAGACTTTGCCCTGAATAGGTCACACTGCTGACCGTAGAGCTCCCGTTATAGTCTACTGTTACACCGACAAGCATGAAGCGGTCGCTGCCGCTTCCGGTTACGTGCGAGACTGTCACCGTGTTCGTGCCCTGTGCGGTGCCCGAAGAGGTCGCATCTACTGCAATCGCACCAAATGCGATGTGTGAACACGCTATCAACAAGAAGGAACCGAAGAAAAATCTATACCCGCCCCGCCGGCAACGCATTTTGTTTTTGGACATAATCAAAAACACCTACATGAATGGATACACCTCACCCACAAGACCTTTTACCCCATGAATTGAATGCCCAAATTCATGCCAGCAGAGGAAGCGATAACTGCTTTTTGTATTGTGAGGTTTTGAGGAAGGGATTAAGGAGTGAATGCTGAGGGTGGGCAGGTGGAGGATATTAGCCATGTACAGCGACTCGAACCCACAAACAGAGCGAGACGCAGTCTCGCTCTACAAACTGTAGAGCGATTCTCCGAATCGCTGCGCTAGTTGACCAGCAAGAATCACAATACAACCAGCACATCACTAAGCCCGCAAACAAACTCAAACAGATTTCTTTTTCCGCAACAGTTTGCCACCGACAAGCCGAGCGAGACGGAGTCTCGCTCTACAAATCCGAGCACTGTAGAGCGACTCTCCGAGTCGCTCGGCGGCGGACTTACAGCCCGTTGATTTTGTTTGAGAATTTTGTAAACTGCCTCATGTCCAACCCAATCTTCTATCGGCGCAACCTGCCACATTATCAACCGAGCGACGGCTGGTTTCTTTGCGACACTAGACTCGCCGGCTCAGTTCCCAAAGAAGCGTACGAACGCCTCCAAAGAGAATTCGAAGAATACAAACGAGCGCTTGCCGCAACGCCGCCTTCGGCAAAGAAAATATCGGACTACAGAGAACGGAAATTCAAATACTTCTGCGACGTTGACAATCTGCTTCACAGCTATACCGGCGGTCCGACGTGGCTTTCCCAAAGTACCGTTGCGCAAATTGTCGCCGACTCCATTCACTTCTACGACAAAACAAAATACGATCTCTTCGCATACTGTATTATGCCCAACCATGTGCATATCATATTCGCACTCGGCGCGGCGCGCATTGAAGGAGGCTCTGATGTGGAAAAGTTAGATGAAGTCCCCTTTCCCGTAACGCAAATCATGGGTTCGATCAAGAAGTACACAGCGCGCACGGCAAACGATGTGCTGCATCGTGAGAGACAATTCTGGCAGCACGAAAGTTATGATCACTTGATTCGTACGGCGGAAGAACTTGAGAGAATTTTGTGGTATGTGGTGAACAATCCAGTCGCGGCAGGTTTAGTAAAAGATTGGCGAGAGTGGAAGTGGACCTATTTGAAGGAGGGCCTTTTGTAAAACTCGACTTCGACCTCTAGAGCGATTCTCTCTACGAGTCGCAGACCGAATCGCTACGCCGGTAGACCAGTAAGAATCATATTACAAACAGCACATCACTACATCTGCAAACAGCCAAGCAGATTTCTTTTTTCTACAACAGTCTGCAACCTAACGCGGAGCGAGACGGAGTCTCGCTCTACATGTAGCGCGACTCTCCAGAGTCGCCTGCGGAAAAATAAAGAAATGTGTAAATTTACGATGCCACGACAAGATCGCACAAAATCAGATAAATGACTTACGCGCAACAAGTTGAGGAGGAGACGGTTGACCGATATTGGAGGGTTTCGCCTTAGCGGCATCAAGGCGTACAAGTGGACTTGATCATAGATCAGCGCAGTTGGAAGGAACTGATCGAAGTCAAAAGCTCAGAAACATTTCGATCTCAGATGACATCCTCGATCGAGAAACTGATGAAGAAAGGGGACAAAGGATATTTGTTGTACAAGGGCACGCCCTTGCGGTACAGTGATGACGTTGCGATACTGAACTACGCGGAGTATCTCAAATGACCAAAAGCGGCGCCTGAGCGCACTCCAACGTTGCATCTTTCTCTGGTTTTTCATATTGTCAAAATGCAACTATAACGTGTTGAAATTTGACAACATACCATAAACGAGAAATCGCCGCATCAATCGTTGAGGCATTACATGCAATGCCGGTTGTCGTTTTGACGGGAATGAGGCAGACGGGCAAGACGACATTGGTGCGTCATGATCTGGCGCTGAAACACCGACGCTATTACTCGCTCGATGATTTCGCAACTCTCGAAGCCGCGCGGGGGAACCCGGAGAGTTTGTTCTCCGACGACGAGCCTGTCTGCATTGATGAAGTCCAGCGATGTCCGGAACTGCTGGTTGCCATAAAGCAACTCGTCGATGCACAACGGCTACCCGGACAATTCCTTCTCACCGGTTCAGCGAACCTTGCATTGATGAAAGGGGTTGCGGAAACTCTTGCCGGAAGAGCATTGTACATTCCGATGGAACCGCTGACGCGAAGAGAAATCCAAAAGCATCTGCAGTCTCCTCCTTTCTTGACAGAGTTCATCAAAACATTCACACTGCCAAAAGTTGCTGCTACCGCCGCGCTGCAGACTACGGAAATTCTGCGCGGCGGAATGCCCCAAGCTGCACTCTCATCGCCCGGCGAGTCCAGTCGTCAACCGAAAAATCGTTCCCTGTGGTTTCGGGGATTCGTACAAACGTACATCGAACGTGACGTGCGCGATCTCTCGCAGGTTGCAGATTTACTCAGCTTCAGAAATCTCTTGCAACTCACTGCATTACGTTCGGGTCAACTCCTCAACATCAGCGAGCTTGCGCGCGATGCGAAACTCAACCACGCCACGGCGACGAGATACTTGAACCTTATTGAGACGTCATTTCTGTTGCGGCGTCTTCCTCCATATCTTGCGAGCCGCACGAGTCGGTTGGTGAAATCGCCAAAACTCTACCTTGCCGACTCCGGGCTTGCGTGTCACATCGCTGCTGTCCGCGGCATTGAACCGCAAGCTGATGATCCTATGCGGGGGCCAATGTTCGAGACATATATTCTCAGCAATCTCTCGACAATACTTGAAGCACACCTTCCAGACGCACAATTGTTTTACTGGCATGTCCAAGGAAGATATGAAGTGGATTTCGTAATCGAATTTGACCGCGAGTGTATTGCTTTGGAAATCAAGTCGGCAACTCGTTGGACTGACCGTGACCTCACTGGACTCAAGGCATTTCTCACCAATCATCCAAAATGCCGAGCCGCGATTCTTTGCTATAATGGTACGCAAGCCGTGCAATTGGAGAAGCGCATGTATGCTATCCCTTTGAGCATGCTTATTGCGTAAATCAGTTTGAGGGATCCGGTGCCTCGCTACAAAAAGAAAGCGGTCGCCTCTTTCGAGATGACCGCCGAATCAAAATGTCTAAGTGAAAGTTACATTGTATCTGCTTCCCCGAAGGGGTCCTTCGGACAAGCGCCGACATTCTCTGCTCGTGGTCAGCAAGTTGTCTTTCATGGCTAAGCGTGCTTTACCCTGCAAATTGAAGTACTTCAATCTCGGTATTGTCCACTGTTGCACGGTTAGCTCTTTTGAGAAGTTTTTCAGTAACTTCGGGTGTAAGGTAGTATTCACCGCAGTTGTCGCAAACGTCTGCGGGAACACCTTTGCTCACGACAAGCGAGCTACCTCGCTGCAGCGTTACGGTAACAATACCTTCGTGGATTTCACCGGTTTTACAGATGACGCATTTCATAGCTTGGTTCTCCTTTTTCTAAAATCAGCCGTCCACCGTTCCGGGTCAGGTTCATACGCAGTCACCACAAAGCATTTACCCGACTCTGCATCCTTCGCAACCACAACGTGCAACGGGCGACCTTCTGCATATCCCAATAGTAACCTACTGGGAAACGGATTATCATTGGGATAATCTTCGATCACTTCTCCTTCGTCAAGAACCAACAGCGCATCGTTGGTAGCGATTTCCCTCTCGTGCATTTGTCTAATTGCGTGAGCGCTGAACCTTATCTCTCGACATTCCATGATGCAATATTGGTAACGGGCTATTAAGAGTCAAGCGCACCCACTACTGTCCAACTGATGAAAAGTGGAATTGTTCTGGGTAGATGGTCTCGCAAACAGCAATGCAAATCAAAAAAGCGGTCGCCTCTTTCGAGATGACCGCTTCAATCCAAGCGAAACGCTTTCCAGGCTACTCAACCGGCGGGATGTAATCCTCCTTCGCGACAACGAGGAGCAACAAACATCCTTCGTCACACACTATTGTCGCATGATCGCTCGTCTCATCGCCGTGGTGAAAATCTCCTGTGCCGATGCGTTTGTCGCCGAGCGTAAACGAACCAGAGATCACGTAGCACTCTTCGTCCCCCGTGTGATGATGTTCGGGAAAAACGGTACCCGGGTCAACCTGCATGAGCATCGTTACGTAATTTCGTTTTACGTTTTCAGAGAGAACCTTGAAGCGAATGCCGGGAACGGGATGCTGGAGCCATTCCATTTTCTTCGTGAACAGAGTAGAAATACCTTGCGCGTTTTCAAGCTTAAAATTGCCGGGACCTTCGAGTGCGCGCTCCGTTGCATGCCGCTCGGCGATCGCCCGCATCAGGTTGGATTTCACCGAAGCCTTCGGCGCGACGATCGGTCGCACGTGATGCGCGAGTTTGGCCGCGGTCGCGTCCCACGAGGCAATCTCCTTCCGCATCGCGTCGTCCGCGTTCGCCATGAGTCGCTCAAACTCTTGCACCTCGGCGCCGTCCAATGCGCCAAGCGAGTTCAGCGATGCTAATTCTTGTATTCTGCCGTTTGTCATTGTCATTTTTCCCATTTCCCCCTTTCACTACACCACATGTTCCAATTGCCGTCGAAGCGCCATCATCCCTGTGCGCATCCGCGTTTTCACTGTTCCGAGAGGCAATCGAAAATGCTCGGCTAACTCGCTCTGAGTGTAACCTTGAAAATACGCGAACTCGATAAGAATCCGTTGTTCTTTCGGCAGCGACGACATCGCATTTGACACGAAAGCCGCCTGCTCTGAGAGCACTGTCGCAAACTCGGGATTCGAACTGCGCTCACTCGAGCTCAGCTCTTCATGAGCATCAAGATCAACCTCTGTCTTGCGCGCCTGTCCGAGTTTCGATCGAAGCTTGTCAATTGCCAGATTCCGGGCAATGCGCGTCATCCAGACCATGGGCGCACCGATTGACTGGTTATACTGTTGCGCCTTGTCCCACACCCGCAAGAACACTTCCTGTAACGTATCCTCCGCCTCCCCCACGTCCCTCACAATCCGCACGATGAGAGTGTAGAGGTAGCTTGAATGCCTATCGTACAACTCGCCGACTGCCGATTGTTCCTTCTTCGCTATGCGCGCCAGAAGCGCAGCATCTGAAGCCGACGCTACCGCTTGAGTATTCACGGAAACCCTTCCCACAGTAGGTTGGTGTATGTGGTGAGACCCCGTAGAATATATTAATCTCATCGTTCTCATTCAAGCCGAATGTTTTCATGAAAGCTGTTTCATAGACAATACGAGACTTGTTCAAAATCGGATTGAGTTTCCGGAATCCAGCGCGGCGCGAACACATCAGGAAATCCATCCGTCACATATCATCGTATTGAGTCTGTGAGACCCTCTCACTATTCAATCCACTTCCGCCGTCGTCACGGGATAACGTCGGCGGGCAATCACAAACCAACAACTATTTAAGGAGCAACACCATGAAACAATTTCTGCTCAGTGCAATTCTGGTTGCACTGGTTGTGGCATTGGTGTTTACGTTTTCGCCGACGACAACGTACACATCAAGTCACAGAGAAGCGCCGCTGATCAGCAACGATCCGCTGGCAGACAATTGCGACTTGTATGCGTTCCGCTCACCGGCGGACTCGAACAAGGTTGTCATTGTCGCGACGTACATACCGCTCGAGCTGCCCGAGGGCGGACCGAACTACGCAACGTTCGGCACGGGCATCCGGTACGAGATTCACATCAAGAACAGAACGTCTGCAGGTGCGTTAGGCACTGCGACTGATGACGTCACGTACCGATTCACGTTCTCGCAAGTCAATCAGGACCCGACGACGTTCTTCAACATCCGCTTAGGAATGGAGAACTTGAAAACATCGTACACGTGTGAAAAGAGCACAGGTGGTGGCTCGTTCACAACGATAGTGAGCAACGGTCGCGTTCCACCGAATTGGATTGGGCCGCGCTCCATCGGCGGGGCTGCGGGACTCAATACCACGTATCCTGCGCTGGTCACCGCCTCGATCGCGACGGCAACATCCGGCGAGCGAATTTTCTGCGGTCCGCGTGACGACCCCTTCTTCGTTGACCTCGGTGGCATATTCGATCTCGGACAAACTCGCAGCGCGTTTGGAACAGACCCGAATAGTTCCGTGAACGCCCGTGATGCTGTTGCCGGCTTCAACACGCATGCGATCATTATCGAAGCGCCGATCAATCTCCTTTCAAAGAACGGCGACTTGCCGAATCCTGCAAACATCTTCGATCCCAATTTCGTTATTGGCGTGTGGACATCGGCAAGCCGTCAGCAAGTAACAACGCTTTCAACTGCTGGTGGACCTCCAACATACAGCGGCCCATGGGTGCAGGTTTCTCGCCTTGGCATGCCGTTGACCAACGAAGCGGTTGTCCCGATCGGACAAAAAGATTACTGGAATGCCGTTACCCCATACAGCGCGGCAGAAACCTCCTTCGTCAGTTATTTTTCCAATCCTGAGCTTGCGTTGTACATGGATGACAGCCAGTACGGTGGCGCTGTTCCTGCGCTTATGAAACTTCGCGTCCAATCTGTTTCATATCCTGCAATTGGAGTGATCCCCGGCTACACGACTGCTGGATTCGATTTCCGTAACGGCAAAGATGGTGCGTGGGCAGCAACGCGAATTCCAGGAATCAATTTCACGGGAACTGCGTTCGCAGCCCCGATCAAGCCAGCGCTCGTCGCGCAAGGCCAGCCGCGTCGTGTTGACATCTATCCGGTTTTTTACTTCGGCGTTCCGAATTTGATTCCGTACCAACTTGCGATTACGCGCAAAGCAGGGCCTCTCGGCGCAGGCAAGCCGTTCATTCATAACTTCTTGCCCATCACGCAAACCCCGGCCGGCGACCTGTACGGGGGAGATCTGCTCCGCTTGAATATGGCAACACCAGTTACGCCGCGTGGAACAACTGATTACGCGAACAACGCTCGCATGGGATTGATACGCGCAGCGGTGGTCGGGTTGACGGCGTCGCCGTTCAAAGACACACTTATCGCGCAACGCATCCCACATCTCGATGGCTTCCCGAACGGTCGCCGCCTTGAAGACGACATAACGACGATTGAGTTGCAAGCGGTCGGTGGACTCGTGCTCGCAGCTGTTGGTCTTCCCTTTAACGATGCGGTTGCAGGAAACTATTCCGACCTCGCTTCACTGAAGTTGGTTGATGAGCTGACATACAACGCAGGCCCGACAAAGAACGACATCGCGCTCTCGAACACGTTCCCGTATCTCGCGAACCCGCACAACGGGTACAGCTACGTAAAGCAGTTGACCGCGGGCGCGCCGACAACACTGAGCGTTGATGGACCCGGACTGGGCGTCGGTGTTCCGAAGGGATTCATTCTCGAACAAAATTATCCGAATCCATTCAACCCGTCCACGACAATCAAATACAATATTACACAGCGAGACGTGGTGAAGTTGAAGGTGTTTGATGCCCTTGGTCAGGAAGTAACGTCGCTGGTTAACGACGTGAAAGAACCCGGCACGTACTCCGTGGATTGGGACGCGAAAGGCGTTGCAAGCGGAGTCTATTACTATCGTTTGGAAGTGGGCAGCACGATTCTGCCTGCGAAGAAAGCAATAGTGTTGAAGTAATGTACATCGAGTAAGCTTTGAGCTGGGAGACATTCCCAGCTCGAAGCTTTATGTTCAAGACAAAAAGGTGATTACCATGAAACGTAGTATACTTCCCCTCTTGCTCAGTCTTGTTTGTATGTCCTATGTTGGCAACGCACAAGATCCAGTCAAAACTGACCCGAGCCATTACAAGGTGTTGCTCGAAACGCCGAAGGTTCGTGTCCTTGAGGCAATGTACAAGCCCGGTGAAAAATCCGGCATGCATTACCATCCTTACAACATCGTGTACTTCCTGGGCGATTTCAAGGGACGATTCACGATGTCCGACGGAACGTCGCGGGACGTTGATGGAAAATCCGGGGAATGCATTGAAGCGCCAGCGGGAATACACGCACCGGAAAACATCGGCAATACGAACGTGCATGTTATTATCGTTGAGCTCAAAGAGCCGGCAAAGAAAAAGAAGAAGTAAGTGATGATGCGAATGAAGACGCTGAAAGGAAAGACAGTTATGGACCAAGTACAAGTCGTTCAACAGCTCTACGCTGAGTTTGGAAAAGGTAATGTGCAAGGAGTGTTGAATCTTTTGCACGATGATGTAACATGGATTGACCCGGGCGCTCCCGACATTCCGTACGCCGGAAAAAGAAAAGGCAAACAGGAAGTTCAGCAGTTCTTCATGGGAATGGGTGGCGCACTTGAATTCACCCGCTTCGAGCCGCAACAGTTTTTCACAGATGGAAATTTTGTTCTTGTCAAGGGCTACTTTGCGGGCAAGAGCAGAAGCACAGGAAAATCCGCTGAAAGTGATTGGATGATGATGTGGGAAGTGGTAAACGGTAAAGTGAAATCCTACCAGGCGTTCTTAGACACGCACAATCTGGTATCTGCGTTCAAGTAAACTCTATTTTTTGATTTGCACCAAAGGAGAACTATGAAGAACATAAAGCTGATTGGCTTATCAGTCGTTGCAGGATTGATTGTTGGCTCTGCTGGCGTTTATTATTACAACAAGAAACAAACGCTGCCTGACTTTTCAAACTTGAGCCCGCGTTCAAGCGATGCAACTGCTTCATCGGAATTTTTGAATGCACAGAAGTCGGTGGAGTTCTATCGGGATGCAATTCGCAGGAAGCCCGAAGTGACGAAGAATTATGTCGAGCTTGCGCAGATTTACATTCAGGAAGCAAGAGTGACGGCTCTCCATCATGAGTATTTTCCAAAAGCCGAGCGCTTATTGAATGAAGCGCTGGAACGGGACCCGAACGACTTCAACGCGCTCATCACAAAAGCCGGCATGCAGGCGACACTCCACCAATTTGAAGAGGCAAAACAACTTGCGAGTAAAGCCATTTCGCTCAATCCCTACAATGCGTTTGCGTACGGCGTTCTCGTTGATGCGCATGTTGAATTGGGAGAGTATGATGAGGCAGTGAAGACATGTGACAAGATGTTGAGCATTCGTCCCGACTTGCGCTCATACTCACGCGCCTCGTACTTGCGAGAGATCCATGGCGACAACGAAGGAGCAAAGGAAGCGATGAAGATGGCCGGCGAGGCGGGAGTATTCGGCCAGGAAAACCGCGCGTGGGCTTTCTACAATCTCGGCAAGCTGTATCTGAACGAGGGACGGCTGAGCGAGGCAGAGTATATCTTCAACGGAGTTTTGAAAGAACGACCGACGTACGCGTTCGCAATGAGCGGACTCGCCCATGTAAAATGTGCACAAGGGACGCACGATGAAGCAATTGATTTACTCAAGAAGGCTTGGAGTACAACTCCGGAACACAGCTTCCTCGAAGAGCTTGTCAACGTGTACGCTGCCACCGGTCAGACGGGGCTGGCACAAGAGACAATTGAAAAAGTGTTGCAGGAGTTTTCCGATCATGTGAAGGAAGGCTGGAACGTTGACAAAGAGTACGCACTGTTCTGCGCAAATCACAACATCAACTTGGAAAAAGCACTTGAATGCGCGGAGCGGGACTATAACCGCCGGCCGCACAACATTGAAGCCCTCGATGCGTATGCGTGGACGCTTCATAAGAATGGAAGATCGCGCGAGGCTCTCCACTACATCGAGCAAGCGCTGAAGCGAGGAACACAACATGCAGTCATGCAACACCATGCGGCCGCGATAGCAAATGCCGCGGGAGACAGAATATCGGCGCGGCGGTATCTGCAACGGGCAACCCATATACCATAAACAAAAGGAGTACACCACCATGTTAACTGCAACAAGGCGATCCGCTTTTCTAGTTGCTGTCCTTCTGCTTTCGAGCTGGATGTCGAGCAACGCTCAAGAAAAGAAAGAAAAATCCCTGTACGACAGACTCGGCGGCGTG
>JANNUB010000325.1:0-1569 GCA_031394795.1 Ignavibacteriota bacterium
TTGCGATCAATCAGCCTTGCTTGTTCAAACTGATGAATGGTCTGGCGACGGATGGTTTCTCGACTGTTCGCCGCGTATTCCTTGCCAAAGTGCTCCTTCATCCAGCCCATAATATCCCAAATTCGCAAGAGCGGACGACGAACTTTCGACCAGGAAGTGTTTTCCGACAATCCGGCAAGTGCCAGGATGGAAAAGACGCCCTTGTAACCCCCGTCACCCATGGATGATACGAGAGTGGACTTGAATGGAGAGATGGACGGAATCATGTGCGTCAGGATGAACAAGGCGAGTCCAGTGATCAGCAATGTCATAGGCTATTCCCTCAGGGGATCCGTGGATGGAAAGAAAGTGCGACGATAACCGGCTCAGACGGCCCGATCAACCAGCGGGACCGCCATGCGCTTCGATGCCCGGCTGGTCATCACATTGGGTGCCCTCATCCTGCTGGAGACCGGGTGGGAGATGACCCGGTGGACGCCGGCCGTGTCTGAATGGACGATCAGCTGGGTTGGCTTTGTGCAGGGCTTCGGGGAGGGCTTTATTTTCGTGCCGATGAACCTCGTCGCATTCTCGACGATCTCGCCCTTGCTACGCACAGAAGCATCAGCAATCATGAATCTGATGCGGAATATCGGCGCCGCGATTTTTGTGTCGGTCACCACTGCGGTGCTCAGTTCGAGTGTACAGATCATGCACGCCGAGATGGCTGACAGCATCACGCCGTTCAATCGAGCCCTCGGCTTGAATGCGCCGGGCATGATGTGGAATCCGCAGATGTCGTTCGGCCTGCAACAGCTTGACGCAGCCATCAACCACTACGCCTTGCAGGTGGCCTACACCAACGACTTCCTGTTCATGTTCTACGCCACGCTTCCGGTGTTTGTATTCACCTGGATGATCCGCAGACCGCAATTGAAACCGCTCCCCGAGCCGGAGGTGCCGAAATTACCTGCGTGACCCGCACCGCTTACGAGGCGAGTTTCCCGCAGTTCTGACCTCTGCGCGGCAGCGGGCGAGAGGCGCCTCCATGTATCTGCGGGAAGCGACAGGCTGCGCGATGTGCTGATCAGCGTCCGGCAGGAATGGCTCTGTACACCTGCACATTGTATTGGGCGAGATCGGCGCCGTTTTCGACCCGGACCCGGGTCGGCGCCACCACAACGCCTGATGGATTGAGATCGGAGACGTTGATGGTCCCGAGCAGATCGAAGTTGCGGAACACGCGGAGCGTGACTTCTTCCAGCGCAAATTGCGATCGATTGATGACCTGCAACTGCAGCCGGTAGTCGGCATCCGGTGCCAGCCGGACCTCGACGTAAGCGCCAGGATTGTCCTCGAGATCAAGTCGCATGAATTCGTAGCCGGCCTGCTGGCCTAGATCGCCTCCGGCTGCGCTCGCCGACTTGTAATACTCCTTGGCTTCATCGCGCCGATTATCGCGCAATGCAATGTTGCCGAGTTCGCTCGCGGCGATGGCGGTTGGTACGATGCTGTTGCTGCGTTCGAGATCGGTTCGCGCCTCACTGGTCCTGCCGAGCTTGGCTAAAGCCATGCCGCGGCCGAGATAGT
>JANNUB010000328.1:0-14341 GCA_031394795.1 Ignavibacteriota bacterium
CCGGCGCATAGCCCGGCGGGCTGTGCGCGCGGACGAACTGCGCATTGCGTTCCGGCGTGCGATGAAGAACGGAATTACGGCGGCAATGCGCATGGGGGCAGAGGGTGTACGTATCATGACGAGCGGTCGGCTCGGTGGAGCGGAAATTGCGCGCCGCGAACAGTACAAGGAGGGACGCATTCCGCTTCATACGTTGCGCGCGGATATTGATTACGCCACTGCGACGGCACGGACAGTCTACGGCGCGATCGGCGTCAAAGTATGGATCTGCAAGGGTGAAGTGCTCGGCAAAGGTGAAGCGCAGCAAGCCGCGCCGCGCAGGGTAAGCGGGAAGGAGTAATCGCCATGTTGATGCCGAAGAGAGTAAAATACAGAAAGACGCAGCGCGGTCGGATGAGGGGAATCGCCACGCGCGGATCGAAGGTTGACTTCGGGGATTTCGGTTTGAAGGCGCTTGAGCCGGCGTGGATTACCCAACGTCAAATCGAGGCGGCACGCGTGACACTTACGCGCATGATGAAGCGCGAAGGGAAAGTGTGGATTCGGATTTTCCCGGACAAACCCGTCACGAAGAAGCCTGCGGAAACACGCATGGGTTCAGGCAAAGGCGCGCCGGAATATTGGGTGGCAGTTGTGAAGCCGGGCCGCATCATGTTCGAGGTCGGAGGGGTTTCGAAGGAGATTGCAATGGAAGCCTTGAAACTTGCGGCACACAAGCTTCCTATCAAAACAAAAATCAGTGTGCGACCGGAGCTTGCAACGAGCGCGGCGGTGTAAGGACACAAGAGAGTTTCCTATAAGCAGAGTAGAAGATGAAAGCACACGAACTAAAAACATTACCGCTCGACGAGTTGAAAAAGCGTCTGAGTGAAGAGCAGGAAAGCCTGTCCAATCTGGAGTTCCGATTGGCGACAAGTCAGCTCGAAAGTCCGATCAAGGTCCGGACAACGCGGCGGGAGATCGCGCGACTCAGAACCGTTATCAATGAGAAACTGCACGTGGGAATGAAATCATGAGTGAAGTCGCGACTGCACAACGCACTGCCGTGCGCAAGACGCGTGTCGGCAAAGTGGTGAGCAACAAAATGGAGAAAAGCATCGTTGTCGCGATCGAGCGCCGCGTGCCGCATCCGATCTACAAGAAGTACTTCAAGCGGACGACAACATTGATGGCACACGACGAAAAACGCGCGGCGGGCATCGGCGACACGGTGAAGATCATGGAGACGCGCCCACTCAGCAAGAGAAAACGGTGGCGTCTCGTTGAAATTGTCCAGAAAGTCAAGTAAGCGTAAACGGAGCTCGTCATGATCCAAGAAGAAACGAACCTTGTTGTTGCCGATAATTCCGGAGCAAAAAAAGCACGGTGCATCCGCGTGTTGGGCGGGCACGACCGTCGCTATGCGGGACTCGGCGATGTGATCGTGGTCGCGGTGAAGTCGGCGATTCCCGGCGCGCAGGTGAAGAAAGGCGAGGTCCAGAGGGCGGTTGTTGTGCGGACGAAGAAAGAATACCGTCGCAAGGACGGCTCGTTCATCCGCTTCGATGAAAACGCCGCCGTGATCATCAACGAAAACGGCGAGCCGAAGGGAAGCCGCATCTTCGGACCCGTTGCACGCGAGCTTCGCGAAAAGCAGTACATGAAGATTGTTTCGCTCGCGCCGGAAGTTTTGTAACAAAGGCGAACTCATAGGATATTGAAATGAAGATTCGAAAGAACGATAACGTCATCGTCATCGCGGGAAACGCAAAAGGTAAAACCGGAAAAGTGTTGAAGATGTATCCGGAAAAAAGCCGTTTGATCGTGGAAGGCGTGAATATCATCAAGCGCCACTCGCGTCCGTCGCAAAGGAACCCGCAAGGCGGCATCACGCAGAAGGAAGCTTCGATACATATATCGAACGTGATGGTGCTCGACCCGAAGACGAGCAAGCCGACGCGTATCGGGATGCAAGCGACAACAGATGTAACGACGGGAAGAAGAAAAAGAATGCGCGTTGCAAAGGCAACGGGCGAGATGTTTTGATAGGCTAAAACAATGTCCGACGAAAAGCAAAAAAAATCCGCTCCCGCAAAAGGAGAAAAAGCGAAGAGTGCCAAGGGTGCGCCGACGGCGAAGGGTGCCAAAGGTGCACCGGCGGCGCAGGCTCCCGACCGGGCGCCACGCAGCTCGGGAAAAGAAGAGCGGGTGATAGCCCGTCTTCTGACTATGTATCGCAAGGACGCCGTTCCCGCGCTCATGAAGCGCTTCAATTACAAGAGCGTGATGCAGGTGCCGCGTCTCGACAAAATCGCGATCAACATCGGTGTGGGACAGGCAACGCAGGATGCCAAGCTGGTGGATTCCGCGGCGCGAGACCTTGAGCTGATCACAGGGCAGAAAGTGGTTATCACAAAGTCGAAGAAGGCAATTTCGAATTTCAAGCTGCGCGAAGGTATGTCCATCGGATGCCGCGTGACGTTGCGTCGCGCGCGTATGTGGGAGTTCATGGATCGCTTCATCTCCGTTGTTGTGCCGCGCATGCGCGACTTCCGTGGAATGAATGACAAGTCGTTCGATGGACGCGGCAATTACACGCTTGGCTTGAAAGAGCACGTCGTGTTCCCGGAAATCGATGTCGACAAGATCGCGAAGGTTTTCGGAATGGATATTACATTTGTCACGACCGCGAGGACGGACCAGGAAGCGTACGAGCTTCTCAAAGTGATGGGCTTCCCGTTCGTGAAGCGTCAGGAAGTTTTGGAAACAACGGCGGAAACGAGCATTCGTGTAAATTAGTGGGCAAAAAAAATGGCAAAGACAAGCACAAAAGCGCGAGAACGAAAGCGCCAACGAATGGTAGCGAAGTACTCTGCACTCCGGAAGGAATTGAAAGAGAAGGGGGACTACGCAGGTTTGCAAAAGCTTCCGCGCAATGCAAACCCGACACGGCTGCATAACCGGTGCAATGTGAGCGGGCGGCCGCGCTCCTACATGAGAAAGTTCGGCGTTTCGCGGATTGCCTTTCGTGATCTGGCGCTGGAAGGAAAAATCCCCGGCGTCGTGAAGGCGAGCTGGTAATTCTGGAGATATTTTATGACGATGACTGATCCCGTAGCAGATTTTCTCACACGCGTGCGTAATGCCGTCCGGGCAAAGCACAAGCGTGTTGATATTCCTGCGTCGAACTTGAAGCGTGAGCTGACGAAAGTGCTCCTCGACAACAAGTACATCGCAGGGTATACAGAGTCGAAAGAAAGCACGCAAGGTACGCTTCGCATACAATTGAAGTATAACGAGGGCAAGCCGGTGATCGGCGGATTGCGACGCGTGAGCACGCCCGGGTTGCGGAAGTACACGAACGCACAGAAAATTCCGCGCGTCCTCGGCGGCCTCGGCGTTGCCGTGCTTTCGACGTCCAGGGGTCTGATGACGGACAAGCAGGCTCGCGCGGCGAACGTTGGAGGCGAAGTGCTGTGCGAAATCTGGTAATCGAGTGTAAGGAGAATTGACGTGTCACGAATTGGCAAGAAACCCGTTGTGATCGCAGGCGGAGTGAAAGTGAGCAAGAGCGGTCAGGACGTTACGGTAAAAGGCCCCAAAGGCGAACTCTCTGCACGCGTTCACGATGACGTGGGATTTGAAATCAGAGATGATCAGATTTTCATCACACGGAAGTCGGATGCGAAAGTGCATCGCGCGTTACACGGACTGTGGCGCGCGCTCATGCAGAATATGGTCACGGGTGTAACCGCCGGCTACGAGAAGAAGCTCGAGCTCGTCGGCGTCGGATACAAAGCGGAGATGAAGGGAAAGAAGCTTCAGCTTGCGCTCGGTTTTTCGCATCCGATTCTGTTCGCACCGCCGGAGTCCATCAAGATTGAGGCGCCTGTCCCAACCAACATCGCGATCAGCGGGATTGACAAAGAGCTCGTCGGACAAGTAGCGGCGAAAATCCGGTCGTTTCGTCCGCCCGAGCCGTACAAGGGTAAAGGTGTGAAGTACGCAGGCGAGTACATTCGTCGCAAGGCCGGAAAGGCTGCTGCTGCGAGCGGAGCCAAGTAATTGAGGAAGCCATGATTCAGAAGAACAAAAGCAACCGGCGCGCAAAAATAAAGAAGCACATCCGCAAGAGATTGATCGGAACGTCCGCGCGCCCGCGCCTGGCGGTGTTCAAGAGTCTGAAGCATGTCTATGCACAAATCATCGACGACTCGACGGGCAAAACGCTGGTCTCGGTTTCTGACATCTCAAAAGATATGAAAGGGGAGTTCGGCGGCGTCAAAGGGCAGGTGAATGTGAGCAAGAAGATAGGCGAGTTGGTGGCAAAAAAAGCGCTTGCGCAAAACATCGCGCAAGTTGTTTTCGACCGGGGCGGCTATCTCTACCATGGCGCTGTAAAGGCGATGGCGGACGGCGCACGTGAAGGCGGGTTGAAGTTCTAGGACCCACGTCCGAAGACTGTAGATGCGCGGGCCGAAATTGTCGCGTCGTCCAATGGCAGGACAGCGGCCTTTGAAGCCGTCAATCGTGGTTCGAATCCACGCGCGACAGCAAAGAACATGGAGTAATGGATTGTTGGATTATTAGAACTAACGAGGAAACAGTTGGGTAAATTCAAAACAAGCGAATTGGAATTGAAGGACAGGCTCGTTCACATCAATCGCGTTGCGAAGGTCGTGAAGGGCGGGCGGCGGTTCAGCTTCAACGCGATCGTTGTGGTCGGCGACGGGAGAGGCCATGTCGGCATAGGACTGGGCAAGGCGAACGAGGTGCAGGATGCGATTGCCAAAGGTGTCGATGATGCGAAGAAGAGCGTCGTTCTAGTTCCTATCGTGAAAGGGACCATCCCTCATGCTGTCATCGGAAAATTCGGTGCAGGCAAAGTGATGTTGAAGCCGGCGTCGCCTGGAACCGGATTGATCGCAGGCGGCGGCGTGCGCGCGGTGCTCGAATCCGCGGGTGTGAGGGACGTTCTCACAAAATCCATGGGTTCGTCGAATCCACACAATACCGTGAAAGCGACGATGCGGGCGCTCGCAATGCTGTCGGATGCAAGAACGGTCGCATCTCGGCGCGGGATTTCGACGGCTGAATTGTTCGGGTCAAACTGAGAGAGAGTTTGGTGTAATGGCAAAGAAACTGAAAATCACTCAAAAGCGCAGCAGCATCGGACAGATTGAACCGCAGAAGCGGACGATCAAGGCGCTGGGTCTCGGTCATCCGGGATACAGCGTCGAGAAAAACGACACGCCGCAGATTCGCGGAATGATCACGAAGGTTGTTCACTTAGTGACGGTCGAAGAAATCCGCTAACGGCTGTCGAAAGAAGGAATCATGGCAAACGATATTCTCAGTAATCTTAAACCCGCCGCCGGCGCGCGCAAGCGACGGAAGCGCATCGGTCGCGGGCAAGGATCGGGGCGCGGCGGTACGGCGACAAAGGGACACAACGGCCAGTTGTCGCGCAGCGGAGCCTCACGCCGCGCGGGGTTCGAGGGTGGGCAGATGCCCCTCGTCCGGCGCGTTCCGAAACGCGGATTCAATAATCCGTTCCGCGTTGAATTTCAAATCGTGAATGTTGAAACCCTGGACAAACTCTCAGGCAGAGTTCAGGGAGGCGTCGTCAATCCTGAAATAATGCGCAAGTTCGGAGTCGTCAAGAAGGCCGCGGTTCCCGTCAAGGTTTTGGGCAACGGAGAGCTGAAGGCAAAGCTCGATGTTCACGCGCACGCATTCAGCAAATCGGCGCAGGAAAAAATTGAAAAGGCGGGCGGCAAAGTCCAAACGATGAGCAAGGCAGCGAAAGAGTAATGGCGAGTCTCACCGAAAGTTTTCGCAACGTATTCAAGATAGAAGAGCTTCGCGCACGGCTGCTCTTCACGGCAGCCCTTCTGATCGTCGTGCGCATCGGCGCGCACATAACGCTGCCGGGCGTGGACGCAATCCTGCTTGCAAAGGCGGTCGCACGTCAAGAGCAAAACACACTCTTCGGTCTGTATGATTTGTTTGTCGGTGGAGCGTTCCAGAACGCGGCAATTTTCGCGCTCGGCATCATGCCCTACATCAGTTCATCTATTATTCTGCAATTGCTCGGCGCCGTTGTTCCGTACTTCCAGAAGTTGTCGAAAGAGGGGGAAGAGGGACGCCGCAAGCTGACACAACTGACGCGCTATGGAACGGTCGCCGTTGCAGCGCTGCAAGCGTGGGGTGTGAGTGTCCGATTGCTCAGTATGGGCGAAGTTGACGGGTTGCCTATCGTTCCGGAATCGGTTGCGGGTCTCGGCTTTACTCTTTCCACGGTGGTTTTTTTGACTGCCGGAACGGTCTTTATGATGTGGCTCGGCGAGCAAATCACCGAGCGCGGCATCGGCAATGGCATCTCGCTCATCATTTTCATCGGTATCGTCGCGCGGTTTCCGCATTCTATCGTTGAGCAGTTTCAATTCAGCGGCAACATTATCATTTGGTTTCTTCTCCTGGCGTCGCTTGTGTTGGTGATCGCCGCTGTTGTGCTGCTGACACAGGGAACGCGGAGAATTCCCGTGCAATACGCCAAACGGGTTGTCGGTCGCAAAGTGTACGGCGGCGTTACGCAGTACATTCCGATGCGCGTCAACACTGCCGGGGTCATGCCGATTATCTTCGCGCAGTCAATCATGTTTATTCCCCAGACGATCGCAACGTTTTTCCCGAACAGTGAATGGATGCAGAGTGCAGCGAGTTACTTTGATTATACGGCTATAACTTATTCGGTGGTGTATGCGCTGCTGATTATTTTCTTCACCTACTTCTATACGGCTATTGCATTCAACCCGAAAGACGTTTCGGAGAACATGCAGAAGCAGGGGGGATTTATTCCGGGCATTCGTCCCGGCAAACATACGTCCGATTTCATTGACAATATTTTGACGAAGATTACGTTGCCGGGTTCGATCTTTTTGGCGATCATTGCGATTCTTCCGACTTTTGTGTCACGCTTCAATGTGACGCCGGGGTTTGCACAATTCTTCGGAGGAACGAGTTTGCTCATCATGGTCGGCGTTGCACTCGACACGTTGCAGCAGCTCGAGTCCCATTTGCTGATGCGTCACTATGATGGTTTCATGAAGTCGGGCAAGCTTAAAGGTCGCTTGCGATAAGCCTCGGGCGCTATGGGAAGAATTCCGATTAAGTCGCCCCGGGAAGTCGAGCTGATTCGGGAAAGCAGCAGGATTGTTGCAGAGCTGCTGGCGCTTCTCGGAACACGAATCAAGCCCGGCGTGCACATAAAAGAGCTTGATGAGGTTGCGGAGCGATACATTCGCTCACGGGGTGGGTCGCCGGCATTCAAAGGATACAAGCACGGGGGAGACAAACCGTTCCCCGCGAGTCTTTGCATCTCTATTGATGATGAAGTCGTCCACGGTATTCCGAACGGACGAACATTGGACGAGGGGGAGATCGTTTCCATTGATGTCGGCGTAAGGAAGGATGGATATTTCGGTGATGGCGCGAAAACGTACGCCGTGGGCCGCATCAATGAAGAAAAGCAGCGGCTGTTGAGAGTGACGGAAGAATCGCTGTACAAGGGAATCGAAAAGGCCGTTGCCGGAAATCATGTACACGACATATCGTTCGCAGTACAGAAATTTGTCGAAGCGAACGGCTATTCGGTGGTGAGGGAATTGGTGGGGCACGGCGTCGGGAAGAGCCTGCACGAAGACCCGGCAATCCCGAATTACGGCGACCCGGGAACGGGCGCGCGGCTGAAGGAAGGCATGGTGCTCGCGATTGAACCAATGGTGAATGCAGGCACCCACAAAGTTCAGCACGACAGCGATGGATGGACGGTTCGCACGGCGGATGGAAAACCGTCGGCGCATTTTGAACATACGGTCGTGATTCGAAAGGGAGACCCGGAAATCCTGACGAGGTAGTCTGGAGAGCTATGGCGAAACAAGGTCCAATCAAAGTTGACGGAACAATTACCGACACATTGCCGAACGCGATGTTCAAGGTAAAGCTCGAAAGCGGACACGAGATACTCGCGCATATTTCCGGGAAAATGCGGATGAACTTCATCAAGATTTTGGTCGGCGATCGGGTCACTGTCGAGTTGTCGCCGTATGATCTGTCGAAGGGAAGGATTACGTACAGATATAAGTAACCCCTTCTCCGTAGGAGTCCTTCGGACGCTGCGCTCAGGATGCAGGAAGAAAAGGAAAAATCATGAAAGTTAGGTCATCAGTAAAAAAGATCTGCAACAACTGCAAAATCATCCGTCGCAAAGGTGTTGTGCGCGTGATTTGCAAGAATCCGAAACATAAGCAACGTCAAGGATAAACTAAGTCCTGAGCGAAGCGAAGGACCTGGTAGCTTGAATCCAAGAGTGATCTCTATCGAAATGGATGCTCAGATCTTACGTGATATATTTTTTAGTGTGAGTGAAGTGGAATCTACGACGTTCTAGATTCTTCGGTCGCTTCGCTCCTCAGAATTGAAAATTAAGGAGGAATTTGGTTGGCTCGTATCGCGGGAATTGATTTACCAAAACGCAAACGCTCGATCATCGGGCTGCAGTACATCTACGGCATCGGCACGACGACGGCAAAGAACATTCTGACCAAGGCCGGCATCAGCTTCGATAAAAAAATCGGCGAGTTGAATGATGATGAAGTGGCAAAGATTCGCAGTGTCATTACCGCGGACTTCAAAGTCGAAGGCGCCTTGCGCGGCGAAGTGCAGTCGAACGTCAAGCGCCTGATGGACATCGGATGCTACCGGGGGCTGCGGCATCGGAGAGGATTGCCCGTCCGCGGCCAACGCACTCGGACGAATTCGCGCACGCGAAAGGGCAAGCGTAAGACCGTTGCCGGTAAGAAGAAGGCTTTATCGAAGACCTAAGAGTTTAACAAAGGAGTTTTGACGTGGCAAAAAGTGCTTCTGCTGCATCCGCAGCACCAGGGAAAAAGAAAAAAATCCAGGTTGACGTGAGCGGGAAGGTCTATGTGAAGGCAACCTTCAACAACGTGATCGTGACCATTACGGATGTCTATGGTAATACGATCAGCTGGTCGTCGGCTGGTAAGAACGGATTCAAAGGATCGCGCAAAAACACTCCGTTCGCGGCGCAGGTATCCGCCGAAGCAGCTGCGAGGGTCGCCCATTCGCTTGGTTTGCGGAAGGTCGAGGTTTTTGTAAAAGGTCCTGGCTCGGGCCGCGAAGCAGCCATTCGTGCATTGCAAACCTCAGGCTTGGAAATCTCGACGATTCGCGACATCACCCCGATTCCGCACAACGGGTGCCGTCCGCCGAAGCGCAGGCGTGTGTAGCGAGAGAAACATTGGCAATTGACAATTGACCGTTGACTATTGATCGTTTGGCAAGGATTAATGGTCAATGTTCAACGATCAATGTTCAACGGTCAATGGTCAATGGTCAGTTGTTAATGGGATGATTGACAGCGCTGAGTTGATAAACAAAGTTTTTTAATCACGAAAGAAGATGCATGGGAAGATATACTGATGCAAACTGTAGGCTGTGCCGCCGGGAGAGACAGAAGCTGTTTCTGAAGGGCACGAAATGCTTCACGGAGAAATGCCCCGTCGAGCGCCGCGGCTATCCGCCGGGCCAGCACGGACAATCGCGCCGCTCGAAGGTTTCGGAATACGGCGTGCAGCTGCGCGAGAAACAGAAGGTCCGCCGTATGTACGGATTGCAGGAAACGCAATTCCGCAACTACTTTGCAAAAGCGTTGAAGCAGACCGGTCGGACCGGCGAATTGCTGGTGAAGATGCTGGAGCGGCGATTGGACAATACGCTATACCGGCTCGGACTCGCGCCGTCGCGCAAGACAGCCCGGCAGTTGATCACGCACGGACATATTCTCGTCAATAACAGGCCGGTGAGCATTCCTTCGTACCTGCTCAGAGCAGGAGAAACCGTCGCCGTTCGCGACAAGAGCAAAAAGCTCGATGTGATTCATGCCTCCATGAAGAGAATGAAAGATGCTGGAATGCTTCCCTGGCTCAGTCTCGATAAGGCGGCAATGACCGGAACCTTTCTCCATGTGCCGGAGCGCGCGGATATTCCGTTGAACGCAGATGAGCAATTGATTGTTGAGTTGTATTCGAAGTAACCACAAAGAGGATGTGAAATGACAGCAGGAACCATTCAGATGCCGGAGCGCGTGCAGTTGGAGGAGTCCAGCCGCACTGCGACCTTCGGGCGATTCATTGTTCAACCGCTGGAAAGAGGATTCGGCACGACCATCGGTAACTCGATGCGTCGGATTTTGCTTTCGTCGTTACCGGGCTACGCGGTAACCGCAATTCGCGTTGATGGCGTGCAGCACGAATTCTCAGCGATTCCGGGCATGGTGGAAGATGTGCCCGACATGATCCTGAATCTCAAACAAGTGCGCCTGAGACTTACCAACAAGAAGACCAATCGTGTTCTTATTCCGCTCAAGGGTCCGAAGGAATTTTCCGCGAAAGATATTCAGGATGCAACGGCCGACGTCGAGGTATTGAACCCGGACTTGCACATCGCCACATTGAACGCGGACGCGGATTTCGAGCTTGACCTTCGCGTCGGACGCGGCATCGGCTACGTTGTCGCGGAAGAGAACAAATCGCCCGAACATCAAGTCGGCGTGGTTGCGATTGATTCGATCTATTCGCCGGTGCGCAATGTGCGGTATCTTGTCGAGCCGACGCGTGTCGGGCAGCAGACGGATTATGAAAAGCTTACGCTCGAAGTAGAAACGGACGGCTCGATTACCCCGGAAGATGCGCTTGCGTATTCCGGAAAGATCCTTCGCGACCACATTCAGCTGTTCATCAATTTCGACACCGAGCCTGATCAGGCGGCCCCCGATGCTGGGCTGGATTCCGAATTCGCCCGCGTTCGCAAAGTGCTCCTGACGCCGGTGGATGAGCTTGAGCTCTCGGTGCGCTCCCACAATTGCTTGCGCGCGGCAAACATCCGGACGATCGCCGACCTTGTTCGCCGCGACGAAGCAGAGCTTCTCAAGTTCCGCAACTTCGGACGAAAGTCGCTCGCCGAGCTGTCCGAGATCGTCACGCAGGAAAGGATCACGTTCGGCATGGATGTGACGAAGTATATTGGCGATGCGCAAAACAACTGAAACTACAAAGTAGAAAATTCGAAACATGCGACACCGGAAATCAGGACGTAAATTAAAGCGCACGGCGAGCCATCGCCGCGCAACACTTGCTGCGCTCTCCACATCGTTGCTGCGCCACAAACGGATCATGACTACCGTTGCGAAAGCGAAAGAAACGCGTATGCTCGTGGAGAAGATCATCACGCGCGCAAAAAATGCATCGGCGCTCAAAGATGCGCCGGCGGTTGCGATTCACGCACGCCGCGAAGTCGGCAAACTTATCAAAGACCTCGCGGTGGTAAAGGAACTCTTTTCGACGATTGCGGACAAGGTCGCACAGCGTCCCGGCGGCTACACGCGCATCGTGAAGCTCGGGCAGCGCAAAGGCGACGCAGCGGAAATGGCAGTGATCGAGCTTGTGGACTTCAACGCGGGCCAGGAGCTCACGGGAAAGCTCGAAACAGGAAAAAAGACAAAACAATCCGGTTTCAAGAAAACAAAAGGGGAAAGCGCGAAAGAGAAAAAGGAGTCCGCGGGAAAAGAAGCGGCAGCCTCCGCATGACAACCGAATGATGCAGGTTCCCCTTTCGATGGTATGAAAATAACCTCAGCAGAATTCTTCATAGGCGTAGCGAACCTGCGCCAGCTTCCCAAAGAGACGTTCAAGGAAATCGCGTTCCTCGGCCGATCCAACGTCGGCAAATCGTCTCTCATCAACAAGCTCGTCAATCGCAAATTGCTCGCGCGCAAAAGCACCGAGCCGGGGAAAACACGCGAGTTGAACTACTACCTCGTCAACAAAGACATGTTCTTTGTGGACTTGCCGGGCTACGGCTACGCGAGGGTGCCGGAACAGATCCGCTCAAGCTGGGGCACGCTCATCGAAACGTACCTCAAAAGCCGCGAGAACCTTGCGCTCGTTCTCCAGCTCATCGATTCGCGCCACGACCCGACCGAGCTTGATATGATGATGGTCGGCTGGCTCGATTACTACGAGATTCCGTTCGCCGTCGTGATGACAAAATCCGACAAACTCCCGCGCAGCAAAATGCCGATGTACATCCGCAATGTCGAGCTTGCATTCAAGAGATTTCCTCTGTGCAAGGGCGTCATTCCATTTTCAGCCTTTTCCGGCGAAGGAAGGCCCGAGTTGCTCGGCGTCATTTCTCAGCACATCAAAGAGCCGGATTGAGAGCGTACCTTCAACGCTCCGAACCTACCATCTGCGATTCCGTACAAACTCCGTTTTGCTCAGTGTTTTTTTTGTGAACTCGTCTACGACTCGTAGAGCGGCATGTGCATGCAACCCCTGCGCGAAGTCGAGAGGCGGATTGAGAGGTTCGATTGCGGAATCGCACTTTGGATTTCGCTATATTGCGTTATCCTCAAATCGAAACCATACCTCAGAAAGAGAAACCACCATGAAAAAAAGATTATTCACGCCCGGCCCGACTCCGATACCGGAAACTGTCATGCTGAAAATGGCGGAACCGATTATTCACCACCGCAACCCGGAGTTCAACGAAATCCTCACGCGCGTCAACAAGAACCTTCAATATCTTTTTCAAACTCAGCAGCCCGTCCTTACGTTAACGTGCTCAGGCACAGGCGGTGTTGAATCAACATTTGTGAGTTTGTTTTCGCCGGGCGACACGGTCATTTCCGTGAACGGCGGAAAGTTCGGCGAGCGGTGGGTGAAAATGCCCAAGGCGTTCGGGATGAACGTCGTTGAAATCAAAACACAATGGGGTAAAGCGCCGACAGGCGAGCAGGTTCTCTCGGCATTAAAATCAAACCCAAACGCAAAAGCTGTTTATCTCGTCCACAGCGAAACATCCACCGGCACCGCGACGGATGTGAAAGCGATGGCAAAACTGATTCGCGAGAATTCGAGCGCGCTCGTCTGCGTTGACGGCATCACCGCCGTCGGCGCGCATGAGCTTCGGTTCGACGAGTGGGGACTTGATGTCTGTGTGACCGGCTCGCAGAAAGGTCTGATGATTCCTCCGGGACTTGCCTTTGTTGCCCTCAGCCAGCGCGCCATTGCGATGATGGAAACATCCAAGATGCCGAAGTTTTATTTTGATTTACGAAAAGCGGTGAAGTCGTACGCCGACAATGACACGCCTTTTACTCCCGCCGTTTCGCTCATCATCGGCGTTGATCTGGCGCTGCAAATGATTCAGCAGGAAGGAATCGAGAACGTGTGGAAGCGGCACGAACGGCTTGCGTTTGCGCTGCGCGCCGGCGTCGTTGGCTTGGGAATGAAATTGTTTTCGGATTCCCCATCATACGCGGTAACGCCCGTGTGGGTTCCCGAAGGAGTCGAATGGAAGAAATTCAACAAAGTGTTGAAGGGCGACAACGGCATCACCATCGCCGGCGGACAGGATGATTACAAAGACAAAATCTTCCGCGTGTCGCATCTCGGCTACTACGATGAGCTTGACATGATTGCATTCGTTGGCGCGCTCGAACGGACACTTGCGGCTGTCGGCTACAAGTTTACTTGGGGCGCAGGACTTGCCGCGACGCAGAGTGCATTTGCTCTAAAACCCTGAGTCCGCCGAAGGCGGACGAAGGGTTTCGATGCCGGTTCATTCGACGATAGGCTGGGGAGGACCACCAGTCTGCGAGTCGTAGAGAAGTGTGTCCCTACCCACCACAAATTTTTTGCATTGAAATGTATCAGGGGAAAGAACAATTGCCAATGAAAATTCTTGTCAGCGACCAGCTCGAACAAGGTTGCATAGACATTCTGGTACACGAGGGTTTCGAGGTTGACAACAAACCCGGCGTTCCTGCCGGCGAATTGAAAGCGATCATCAGTCAGTACGAGGGGCTTGTGGTCCGCAGCGCAACCAAGGTCAACGCAGAGATCATCGCCGAAGCATCGCGACTGAAGATCATTGGTCGCGCGGGAACCGGGGTTGACAACATTGATGTCGCGGCCGCGACGCGTAAAGGCATTTTGGTGATGAACACACCCGGCGGCAACACGATTTCCGCCGCTGAGCACACCGTCTCGATGCTTCTTTCGCTTGCGCGCAACATTCCGCAAGCGCACGCGAGCATGGTGCAAGGGAAGTGGGAGAGGAAGAGATACATCGGCGTTGAGGTGTTCGAGAAGACTTTAGGTGTCGTCGGTCTCGGAAAAATCGGACGTGAGGTTGCGGGACGCTGCCAGGCGTTCGGCATGAAAGTGATCGGCTACGACCCGGTGCTTTCGAGCGACGTCGCGGCGAAGCTGAA
>JANNUB010000356.1:0-2281 GCA_031394795.1 Ignavibacteriota bacterium
TGGTGTTCTTGGTAATGGCGTTTCGGATATCATCCAAGTCCCAACGGTATTCAAGTTCGGGTCGCAAGGGAATGTGTTTAATTTTGGCGCCGGAGAGGAGCATAATCCATTCGGTGGCGGTCCAGTTGGGCTGCTGCATGATGACTTCGTCGCCGGGATTCAGAATAGTTTGCAGGGTGCAGTAAATAGCGTGCATGCCGCCTGAAGTAACGCAGATGTCGTTGAGCCCATTTAGATAGGTGATGTCATTTTCTCGGGCAACTTTATTCTTGATGGCTTCGCGAAGCGGTTTGATTCCGGTCGAGGAGGCATAGTGCGTATGATTATCTTTGAGCGCCTGCATCATGGCGTCTTTGATATGCTGGGGGGTGTCGAAACTTGGTTCGCCGGATTCCAGACGGATGGGGTCTTTGGCGGCGATTAGTTTATCACGCACGATTACGATTCCGGAAAAGACAACTTCGCGAATTTTGTTATTCATAGTGTTACCTCTATAATTTGTTCGGTGGTTTCATCAGCTTGAGAAACGATGTTTCCTTGTGCATTCACGAGCATACTGCTCCCGCCGAATTCGTTGGTGCCGTCATCGCCGACAGCATTGACGCCGACAAATGTTATTTGATTTTCTTGGGCACGTTGGACTAACAAATTTTTCCAGTCAGCAATGCGGACGCGCGGGAAAGCGGCGGGGACAAAGATTATTTTGGCCCCGAGTTTTTTGAGATTGGAGAAAACTTCGGGGAAGCGCAGGTCATAGCAGATAGCCGCGCCGATTTTGCCGAATTTGGTCTCGAAGATCCCCGGTTCTTTCCCGGGATTAAAAACTTTGTCTTCGTTCATGGGCGGAAAGAGATTTATTTTGCGGTAGATTTGATATTTGCCGTTGTGGTAATACATAAATGAATTGTAAATACCATCGGAAGTAACCTGAGGGAATCCGATCATCACAGCATAAGAGCGGCCATTGAAATTCTGGATTAAGTTATCGAGCTGGGGGACTTCGCGGGGAGTGTACAGACAACCAGAAGTGGCCAATTCTCCAAATACGACTAGGTCGGTCTTGGCGGAGTCTATGTCCGCCAAAAATCCAGCGTAGTTTTTATTATTTATGTCTTTTTGGACAAGAGTTGCGCGCATTTTTGATTCTTATTTTTTCGGAAGAAATAATTTTCAGTATTCCGACGGCCTGTTGGCTTCCCTACTTAACAAACAATCGCAAAAGTGTCAACGAGTTTTGGCCGTTTACGAAATATTTTATGCGCGATTGTGCTTGAATCAAACAGAAGTTTCATGCGTCTAATGACTAATGCGCCAAAGCGCCCAATAAAAAGTGCTTTAGTTATCCGTCCGTTTTGACTATTTTGTAAACCAATGCAAAACCAGCAAGCCCATAAGTTTATGCCATTTAGGGCATTAGCCAAGGCGTTGATGCTGTCTCTGCTGGCCATAGTCTGTTTAGCGGACTCCAGCCGAACAGGAGAACCGAAAAAAATTCGGATGGGGTATTTTGAGGGAGGGAAATATCCGTATCACGACCGGCTTCGGGATGAATTCTTAAAGCAGTTGCAGGCCATTCTTCCCGATTCAATCGAGCCAGTTTTTGCGCCTGAAGGTTATCGAAGCGCCGAATGGGATAAGTCCAACTCGGCCCGGATGGCCGGAGAGTTAGTCGATATCAAAGGGATTGATTTGGTGGTCGCTTTGGGGCCTTGGGTTGTTCACGATTTGCTGAATGCCGGATACAAGAAACCTATTGTGGCGATGCATCAGTTTGCGGCGCAGTATGAGGGGCTTCTGGATAAATCGGGGAGACCGACGGCATCGAATCTGACCATTCACGTCCAGCGCGATAAGCTCGAGAAAGATTTGTCGCGATTGGCCGGTATGACAAGATTGAAAAAACTCGGCTTTCTCTATTTCCCGTCAGCAAATAAAACCGACAGCGTACTGGCGCAGGTCAAAGCCATCGGTGCTAAACTCGGCTTTGAAGTTGTCACCGCGGCAGGGTCCAACGCCAAAGGGACGTACGCATTTTTTAACGCTTATGGTAAACTCGACAAGAGAATTGATGCACTCTATCTGCCGCCTTTGTGGGGACTCGATATTCAAATGATTAATCAATTGTTTTACAACACCGACCACGAGCGCATTCCGGTGATGACCAGTGAAGACAAGTTTCTGGTGGACCGGGGCGCGTTTCTTACGAATAGTGCCTACGGCATTTTTTCCGAGGCGCGTTTTAGTGCATATAAATGCGCGCAAATAATGCTGGGGAAAAAGC
>JANNUB010000364.1:0-8340 GCA_031394795.1 Ignavibacteriota bacterium
GATGCATGCATGATGGATGGTTGGATAGATGGATAAAATGGATCGTGAGGAGGGTTCTTCCGCGCACGAAGCTCACTGCTTAACTCCCGCGGCTAGATTCTTCGCTTCGCTCAGAATTGAAAAGGAGAAACAACAATGACCAACATACACAAACTCGAACAGCTCGGTCAGAGCGTTTGGTACGACAACATCAGCCGCGGCGTCATTCAACGAGGCGAGTTGAAGAAGATGGTGGACGAAGGCTTGTTAGGCGTTACGTCCAACCCGACGATTTTTGAGAAAGCGATTTCTGGTAGCAACGACTACGACGAGCAGATTCGCGAACTTGTCGACGCGAATCCTAATATCGACGCAGCGGAAATGATTCAAGCGCTGATGGTAACAGACATCCAGATGGCGTGCGACGTGATGCGCGAAGTGTATGACCGCACGAACGGTCGCGACGGCTACGTGAGCATAGAAGTTTCGCCAGGCAAAGCTCGCGTGACGCAACCAAGCATTGATGAAGCTCGCCTTTTGTGGAAACTCGTTGACAGAAAAAATTTGATGGTGAAAATTCCTGCAACGAAAGAAGGCTTGCCCGCCATTGCGCAATGCTTGAGCGAAGGAATCAACATCAACGTGACTCTCATCTTTTCAGTGTCGCGGTATCGTGAAGTTGCTGAGGCGTTTATCAGCGGCTTAGAGCGTAGAGCGAAGAGCGGAGAGAGGATCGATACCGTTGCCTCGGTCGCGAGCGTTTTCGTGAGCCGCATTGACACGCTCGTTGACGATTTGCTGACGAAGAAAAATAGCGGTGATTTGAAAGGGATTATGGGCAAAGCGGCGGTCGCAAATACGAAGTTTGTGTACCAAGCGTTCAGAGATTTGTTTTCTTCATCACGATGGAAGAAGCTGAAAGCAATAGGCGCGACTGTTCAGCGTCCGTTGTGGGGAAGCACGGGAACGAAAAATCCCGCGTACAGCGATTTGCTGTATGTCGACACGCTGATTGGTCCGCACACCGTGAACACGGTTCCGCCTGCAACGTACGCGGCAATTCTCGACCATTCGAAACCTGCGCGAACAGTTGAGAAGAATTTGGATGAGGCGCTCAACAGACTCAGCGATGTTGCGCGTGCGGGAATTGATATGCGTTGGGTTCTGCAAAAGTTGGAAGACGACGGCGTCGCGTCGTTTGAGAAATCGTTTGATGGGTTGTACAAGAATTTGACGGACAAGAAGAACGCACTCGCTTCCGTCGAAGTGTAGGTGACCGTCACCTGCAGTCAACAATGAGGAAACGTAAATGCAAATAGGCTTCGTCGGTCTCGGCAAAATGGGCGGCAACATGGTGGAGCGCTTGCTGCGCGACAAACATGAAATCGTCATATTCAATCGCACGGCAGACAAAGTACAAGAGTACGCTGCGAAAGGCGCGACGCCTTCATCCTCGCTTGCTGATTTAGTTTCCAAACTGAAAGGACGTAAGGAAGTTTGGTTGATGGTGCCATCGGGCGAGCCGGTTGACCAAAACATCCGCGACCTTACGCCGCTCTTGTCGAAAGGCGACATCATTATTGACGGTGGCAACTCATACTACAAAGATACCGTCCGTCGAAGCGCGGAGCTGAAGGCGAAAGGTATTCACTGCGTTGACAGCGGAACGAGCGGTGGCATTTGGGGATTGAAGAACGGCTACTGTTTGATGATTGGCGGCGAGAAGGAGCCTGTGGATTGGCTCGCTCCGGTGTTTACGACGCTGGCTCCGCCGAACGGCTGGCTTCACTGCGGCGCGAGCGGCTCCGGCCATCTTGTCAAGATGATTCACAACGGCATTGAGTATGGGATGATGCAAGCGTACGCAGAGGGCTTCGATATTTTGCGTGCATCGCCGTTCGGTTTGGACCTGCAAAAGATTTCGCATTTATGGAATCAAGGCAGTGTCGTCCGCTCGTGGCTCCTTGAGCTTGCGGAGCGAGCGCTCACCGAAGACCCGAAGCTAGAAAAGCTTGAGCCGTATGTTGCCGACAGCGGCGAAGGACGGTGGACGGTGTTCGAATCCATCGAGCGCGATGTGCCCGCGCCGGTTCTTACTCTCGCTTTGCAAATGCGTTTTGCTTCGCGTGATAAGAATTCGTTCGCACATCGAATGCTCTCGGCGCTGCGGAATCAGTTTGGGGGACATGTGGTGAAGAGCAAGGCTTGAAAGCGCAAAGATGGTTCAAGGTTCAAGGTTCAGGGTTCAAGTTATTTTTTCCTGAACCTTGAACCCTGAACCTTTTGAACCGAAAGACTTCAATTAATCAAGAACTACGAAATGCCATCCCAACTCACCAACCCCCTCGCCGAATCCACCCGCATTGAAAAACTTCCCCACCCGTGTACGATGGTCATCTTTGGTGCGTCGGGAGATTTGACGAAACGGAAATTGATTCCCGCGATTTTTGATTTGGTGCGGCAAGGAATGTTGCCGTCCGGCTTCACGATCGTCGGCGTTGGTCGAACGACGATGACGCATGATTCATTTCGCGACTACATGCTTGCGGCGATGAAGGAGTTTGGCAGACTTCAAGACGTCGAAAAAGTTTTGTGGGAGACGTTTGCGAAGGGACTGTTCTACGTTACGGCGGATTCGAGCATTCAACAAGAATTCGTTGACCTCAAAGCGCAACTCAAACAAATAGACAGCGACCGACGAGCGGGTGAGAATTACCTCTTCTATCTCTCCACGCCGCCCAACATGTACTCGCCGATTGTGCAAGGTCTCGGCTTTGCCGGACTGGCGAAACCGGAACTGCCCCACAACTGGGTGCGAATCATTATTGAAAAGCCGTTCGGCGTAGACCTCGCCTCAGCCCGCCAACTCAACAAAGAAGTGTTGAGTGTCTTCGAAGAGAATCAAATCTATCGCATTGACCATTACCTCGGCAAAGAGACCGTTCAGAATTTATTAGTGTTCCGATTTGCGAACGGAATTTTTGAGCCGATTTGGAATCGGAATTACATTGACCATGTGCAAATCACCGCGGCGGAAACGGTCGGCGTAGAAAATCGCGGCGGCTATTACGAAGGCGCAGGCGCAATGCGCGACATGATTCAGAATCACATGTTGCAACTCTTCGCGCTCACGGCAATGGAGCCGCCCGTGTTGTTCGACGCGCAACAGGTACGCGACGAAAAACAAAAAGTGTTTCAAGCGATTCGGCAAGTCAAGCCGGAAGATGTGCATAAGTTTTCCGTGCGCGGACAGTACGCCGCGGGGACAGCTGGCGGCAAGGCTGTCACCGGCTACAAACAAGAACAAGGCGTCTCGCCGCAGAGCATTACGGAAACCTACGTCGGCTTGAAATTTCACATTGACAACTGGCGATGGGCGGACGTGCCGTTTTATGTTCGCAGCGGGAAGCGCCTGCCGAAGCGGGTAACCGAAATTGCGGTTCAATTCAAGAAAACCCCCCATCATCTCTTCACACATTTGCCGACAGACACGCTCGACCAAAACAACATCGTGATTCGTGTGCAGCCGGATGAAGGCATCTCGCTGAAATTCAGCTCGAAAATTCCCGGCTCACACATGCGCATGCGTCCCGTGACGATGGACTTCCGCTACGGCGCGTCGTTCGGCGGGCATCTCGCCGACGCGTACACGCGATTGATTTACGATTGCATGTTGGGCGACGCGACGCTCTACGCCCGCGGGGACAGCGTTGACGTTGCATGGCAACTTATCACGCCGATTCACGACGGATGGGCGTCGAACAAAGAATCGAAAGTGTTCGAGTACGCGGCGGGAACATGGGGACCGAAAGAGGCGGATGAGATGCTGGCGAAGGATGGACGACGGTGGCGATTGCCGTGAATGCATCGGACTCGGAGCAGAGTTTTGCTTGGAACTCAGCAAAAGCTGATGAGAACTTTCGCAAGCATGGAGTCACCTTTAGTGAAGCTGAAGAAGTGTTTTATGATTTTCATTCAGTCACAACTCCAGACCCGCTTCATTCATTCGGAGAAGAACGCTATATTGATATAGGAATGTCGAAGCAAGGGCGACTGCTCGTGGTTGTGTACGTTGAACGCGGTGATGTTATCCGCATCATTAGTGCTCGTCCCGCAACAAAAGATGAAAGGAAACTCTATGAAAGCGAAACAGAAGGCTGAACTCGAACCTGATGAAGATGGAATGTTGCCTGAGTATGACTTTAGCAAAGGCGTGCGGGGAAAACACGCGGCAAAAATGAGAAACGGTGTGAACATCACGATTTACGCGCCCGACGAAAAAACGATTCAGGAATTGCGAAAGGAGCGCAAGATGCTCGTTCAAATTGAGCCTGATGTTGCAAAACACTTTGCCAACGCAGGTGCTGTAAATTCTGCACTACGTCATATTCTCGCCGCTGTGTCAAAGCGGACTCTGAGGAAAAAAGCGGCGTAGTAGTCATGACGGTTCTGTGACGAACATTTGGTAGGTTCATTCCATCGTGTTCGTCAAGAAAGTCATCATCGGATTTGTAACCAATGCAGTAACTGTCTCCTTCAATATGGCAAATGTCGCTCGGCATCTGTCCCGTTCCCTGATTTCATTTCTTCGCAATGAATGCTTCCGTAACGCCAACTCCTTTTTTTCAGAAGCAGACGCTCACCACATTTCCCAAAGGGATGGATTCCCACAAAACCGTCGTTATCATCCCCGCGCTCAACGAAGAGCGCTCCATCGCGCACGTCATCGTGTCGCTTCCGAAATCTCTTCTCTGTGAAATCATCGTTGTTGATAATGGCTCGCACGACGGCACAGCCGAATGCGCCCGCACCGCCGGCGCGACTGTTCTCACCGAACCGCGCAGGGGTTATGGCAACGCGTGTCTGCTCGGCATCGCTCACGCTCTGAAACAAAATCCCGGCGTCATCGCATTCGTTGACGGCGACCTGAGCGATTATCCTGAAGAGCTTCCAAAACTTCTTTGGCCGATTCTCGAAGAGGGTTTTGATTTGGTGGTTGGCTCGCGCATCTTGGGCGAGCGAGAATCGGGCGCGATGCTTCCGCAAGCGCTCGTCGGCAATACGCTCGCCTGTTTTCTCATTCGATTGTTTTGGGGACAACAGTTTACCGACCTCGGACCGTTTCGCGCCGTTCGTGTTGATGCGCTCAAGCGCATGAACATGAACGACAAAACATTCGGCTGGACTGTCGAGATGCAAGTCAAGGCGGCGAAGCTGAAGTTGAAATGCGTGGAAGTTCCCGTTCGCTATCGCAGGAGAGTTGAAGGTACCTCAAAAGTTTCAGGCTCCGTGTCGGGAAGCATCAAGGCGTCGGCAAAAATTCTCTTCACGATTTTCAAGTATCTTCTTGTGAAAGTCTGAAATGAATCTGCGCAACTCATCATCGTTGGACTATTGATGAAGTTGGCGTACGTCAGTTTCTCGGCTTCATCACTTTCGCGCCCGTTGTTCAGCCGTCGTATTTGATTTGACTCGCGGCGTTACTTGCGCTTCGCTGGTCAACGGCGGTGTTTGTATTGCTCGGATTTTCCAATCTCAGCAATATCGTCGTCTATCAATGTACAAGCTACAACACCAATGACTCATCGTTCACTCATCGTCTTTGCAAAGCTTCCCCGTGCCGGCGAAGTGAAAACTCGTCTCGGTCAATCCATCGGGATGAAAGAAGCGGCGGAAGTGTACAAGCGGTTTGCTGAACACGCATTCACACTTGCCGATGAGCTTCAATCCGGCGGCGTGAGCGTTTACGTATTTTATGCGCCGGGGGCGAGTGCGGAAGAAATCCGTTCGTGGGTTGGGCGACCGTTCACGTTCATCCAGCAAGAAGGCGCAACGCTCGGCGAGAGAATGAAGAGCGCCTTCGAGAGAACGATTCAAGACGGCTTCGAGCAGACGGTAATCATCGGAACAGATGTGCCGGAACTTGATGCGCCGGTTATTCATTCTGCTTTTCAGTCACTCTTCAGCTCGGATGTTATTCTTGGACCATCAACGGACGGCGGGTACTACTTGCTCGGCATGAAGCCGCCAGCGAAGAATATGTTTGAGGGAATAGACTGGAGTACAGAATATGTCTTCCAGCAGACAATTGACAAAGTAAAAACTTTGCATCTTTCGTTTGCGACGTTGGGTGAGTTGGCTGATGTTGACACGATAGAGGATTACAAAAGCTACGTTGCAAGAAGAGATTCCGCTTGAATTTCCAGAGTGAGTTGACTAAGTTGATGATGAACGACGAACGGAAAGAATTGATGCGCTACTCGATATTGCCAATCAAACCAACACCCAACCACTATTATTGAAATAGGAACCGGAGTCTCGCCAATGGCAACCTACTACGAATCCAAAGACCTTGCAAAATTCGGCGACATCGGAAAAAATCAAAAACATCTGTGGGATAAATTCATTGCGTGGTACAACGAAGCAACTGCGACAGAAGGCGCGTTGACGAAGCGAGAGAAGCAGTTGATTGGTTTGGCGGTTGCGCACACGGTGCAATGTCCGTACTGTATTGATGCGTATACGAATAGTTGTTTGGAAAACGGCGTGAATATGGACCAGATGACAGAAGCGATTCACGTGACTGCTGCAGTACGCGGCGGCGCGTCGCTGGTGCATGGCGTGCAGTGCCGCAATATTGTCGGAAAGCTTTCGATGTAATTCTCTGTGATTGAATTCGTTCTTTTACTTATCGTCTTTCTTCTCGCCTTCTCCAACGGCGCAAACGACGTCTCGAAAGGGATAGCGACGCTTGTTGGCAGCGGAACCGCGTCCATCAGGCGCGCAACACTTTGGGGCGTCGCAACAACAGCGCTCGGCAGTGTTGCCGCGATTATGTTCGGAGGGTTGTTGTTGAACGTTTTTTCCAAAGGACTGCTGGCGGATGGTTTCGACCCAGCGAGAATTGCTCTCGCTGTCGCGGCGGGCGCGTCGTTGTGGGTGTTGATTGCGTCGCGGCTCGGCTTGCCTGTTTCGACAACGCACGCAATTGTTGGAGCAATTATCGGCGCGGGCTTGGCAAGTTTCGGTGGTGATGGCGTCAGTTGGAGCGGTTTGGAGAAGAAGGCGATTCTTCCATTGCTCGTTTCACCATTTGTCTCGTTTGGCATTTCTTATTTTTCATTTCCCTTTATCAACAAACGACTCGCATCATCAAAAGAAAGGTGTTTATGCGTCGAGCAATGTGAAATTGTCCCCGCAACGAATGCGTTCGCGTTTTCGATTCCCGTCATCAGCGTTGTCGCGGGGAATGTCGAGACGTGCCCGCCTGCTTCTGCAAACTCTTTCCAAATGAAATTGACTGACATGCTTCACTTTGTTTCAAGCGGGCTTACAAGTTTTGCCCGCGGTTTGAACGATACGCCGAAGATGGCGGCGTTGCTTCTTAGCGCGACGGCATTTGGTGTGCAATCGAACACCTTCATTTATCTTCTTGTTGCACTCGGTATCGTCGCTGGCGGCTTGATTGGCGGACGGCGCGTCATCGAAACGCTTTCTGAAAAAATTACATCACTCGAACCCGTCGAGGGTTTTGTTTCGAACGCCATCACCGCAATGTTAGTTGTGACTGGTTCTCTGTTTGGACTTCCGTTTTCCACGACGCATGTTTCGACAAGCAGCATCGTCGGTATCGGCGTTGCGTCGGGCAACGGCGTGCGGTGGAAAGTGGTGCGAGATATTTTGCTTGCGTGGCTCGTGACGTTGCCAAGCGCGGCTCTTGTTGCTTATGCAATTCAAACGATTCTCATATAATTGTTACGCACACAAAACATTGGACAACGATTCCCCTCTGCGCGCGGGCATGAAGCGACGGCGAGAGGGGTTAGGGGTGTGTCTGTTACGTCGAATTCGCGCAGGACAATTCCTTGATACACACCCCTAAATCCCCTCTCCCCTGCGCGCAAGCCTTCGCACAGAGGGGACTTTTATCCACAAACAATACGAGAGCAGCAGTATGAACGGACGAATGAATGACGATGCGACTTTAGTTGTCGAACAAGCGGTGCGAGCGCGCTACTCCAAAGGCGCGCAGCAGCGTGAAGCGGCGCTCTGCTGTCCCGTTGAGTACGACAAGAAATTACTGCAGGCGCTGCCGCAAGAAATTCTCGACCGCGATTACGGTTGCGGCGACCCCTCGAAGTTTGTTCGCGAGGGTGATGTTGTGTTGGATTTAGGAAGCGGCGGCGGAAAGATTTGTTACATCGCCGCGCAAATTGTGGGACCGAAAGGAGCGGTGTACGGCGTTGACATGAATAATGAGATGCTCGCGCTTGCGCGCAAGTATCAGTCTGAGTTGCGCCAGAAGTTTGGTAGCAGACTCCTCGACGAGTCGAGCCATCGACCGACGGGTCGGGTCATCGA
>JANNUB010000458.1:0-1508 GCA_031394795.1 Ignavibacteriota bacterium
GTGCGACTTTTCCCTTGAAATCAGCCATGCGCCTTCTCCGAATACAGGGACTTGGCCGGCATCCCCAGCGCCTTGCGGTATTCGGCCGGGGTCATCAGTTCCCTGCCCAGCAACGCAGCGATCTGCTTCATTTGCTGAAAATGATCGACGTTGCGTTTGATGATCTCGTCGCGATGAGGATAGGGCCACAGCGTGTCTTCCATGCCCACGCGCACGTGCAGTCCCAGCAGCAACGCAAAGGTGGCGAGGTAAGTGCTGGCGCGCCCCGCTGCGCACACCAGTATGAATGCATCCTCGTCGATATCGCGGATCGAGCGCACCATGCGCATCAGTCCGTCGACCATCTGCTCGGGATTGTGCATCGGGCTGCAGCCGGGCAATGCCGGCAGGATCAGCCAGTAGTAAGGTTTGGCCAGCAGACCGCTCGCCACCAGAAAGCGCCGCGCGTTGTCGATGTCGCCGTCATCGTAGACCGAGATGATGGGCTTGCAGCCCGCCTCCTGCGCGAGCCGCGCCTTCTCGATCACCACGTGCGGCGGCTTGAAGAACATGCTGTCGCCGCAGCAGATCGCGGTCGTGTTCACCGGCAGCGCGTCGAACAGCCCCGAGCGCGCCATGGGCTCCATCGCCTTGCTTTCTTCATCGGTCACGGCGACAAGGCAGCCGTCGAACATGACTTGCGGATAGCGTTCGCGCAGCGGCGCGATGACGCTGTGAAAGCGCTCGGGGTCGAGCGCGTTGAAGCCGCCGTCGTCGCGCACGTGAACATGAATGTTCGGCGCCCCGGCCTGGATGCATTCTTCTGCTGAGGCGCGAATTTCGTCCGGCGTGATCGGCTGGCGGAAACCAAATGAATACGGTCTATTATTCGAGGGAGTGAAATGTTCGATCTCACGGGAAAATCCGCATTCGTAACCGGCGCAAGCCGCGGCATAGGCCGCAGCGTGGCAGTCAGCCTGGCACGGGCTGGCGCTGATGTTGCGCTCGTCGGACGGGATGCCGCGGCGTTGGACGAGACCTTGCAAGCGGTGACGGGTCTCGGCAGGCGCGCACTCGCTTTGCAGGCCGATGTCACGAGTGCCGCCAGTGTGGAGGCGGCTGTCGTCGCGGCGTGCAAAGAATTCGGCAAGATCGATATTCTGGTTTGCAATGCGGGTGTGCAGAAACTCAAGCCTTTTCTGGACATGATGCCCGAGGATTGGCGCGGGCTGATCGCCACCAATCTCGAAGGTGCCATTGTGACCATGCAAAGCGTGGGCCGGCGCATGGTTGCGCAAAAAAGCGGCGTCGTTATTGCAATGGCGTCGGTATACAGTTTCATTGGTGCACCCGGCAATTCCATTTACTGTCTGACCAAAGGCGGTCTGTCGCAGTTGTCGAAGGCGCTCGCGGTTGAATGGGCGCGCTACAACGTGCGGGTGAATGCGATTTGCCCGGGGTGGATAGAGACCGATCTGACCAAGCCGTACATGCAGGACCAGAAGGTGATCGACGCCGGGTTGCGGCAG
>JANNUB010000552.1:0-6595 GCA_031394795.1 Ignavibacteriota bacterium
GGTCCGCGCCAATTCGAATTTCCGCCGAATAATCCTGTCTCCGATTCGGCTGGCTGGTAGTTCACGGTGAACGCCTCGCCGTCTGTGTGGAAAACATAAGGGCGCAGCTCGTGATAGCGCGACAGCGCCCGGACGCCATAGTCGGAGAGAAACTCTGTTTCGTCCAGCATTCTTCGGAGCAAACATTTCATCCGGTGCCCGCGCAGAAGTGAGAGGAGGCGGCGTTCTCCGATTCCGGGTTCGTACCAGCGCGAGACAAGATGAGCGAGGTCCGGGCGATAGTTGAAGAACCATTCGAGGCGCCGCTTGAAGTCGGGAAGTTTGTACAAAAGCTCCGGCTCGAGCGTTTCTACGGCAAACAAGGGAATCAAACCAACCATCGAACGAACCTTCAGCGGAGTATGCGCACCGTGCGGCATATGGAGCACGTCATAGAAGAATTCATCCTCCTCGTCCCACAAACCCATGCCTGAATGTCCGATATCCGTTGTTGCGGCAGCGATGTAGAGGAAATGCTCGAGGAATTTTGTCGCCATGTCCTGGTACACGGGCTTCTCCAGTGAAAGCTCGAGCGCGATGCGCATCATGTTGAGTGAATACATCGCCATCCAACTCGTGCCGTCCGCTTGTTCAATATGACCGCCGGTAGGAAGCTGGCTGCTGCGATCGAACACTCCGATGTTGTCCAAGCCCAAAAATCCGCCCTGAAAGATGTTGTTCCCCTCCTCGTCTTTGCGGTTCACCCACCATGTAAAGTTGAGAAGGAGCTTGTGAAACACACGCTCGAGGAAGTCAAGGTCTCCTTTGCCAGCCAGCCCGCTTCCGGGCGTAGCGTTTATTTTCTGATCGATCTTGTACACGCGCCAGGTTGCCCATGCATGGACGGGAGGATTTGCGTCGTCGAACGACCATTCATACGCTGGAAATTGTCCGTTGGGATGCATGTACCATTCGCGCGTCAAGAGTACAAGCTGGTTCTTTGCAAAATCCGGATCGATCATAGCAAGCGATATGCAATGGAACCCAAGGTCCCATGCTGCATACCAAGGGTATTCCCACTTGTCGGGCATGGAGATAATATCGGCGTTGTTCATGTGGAGCCAAGCGCTGTTGCGTCCGTTCTTGCGCTGAGCGGGAGGGAGCTGCAAACCGGGATCTCCGTTCAACCATTGAGTAACGTCGTAGTAATAATACTGCTTGGACCACAATAGTCCGGCAAAGGCTTGCCGCTGTACATTGCGCGCATCCGGGTCGAGGATGTCATGCTGTACCCCGGCGTAGAACTCATTCGCTTCGCTGATGCGCGCTCGGAACACTTCCTCGTGAATCTCAAACGGCTCCTCGACAAGCGTGTCGCTCAAGCGAAACTGGAAGCCCACGGATGCCTGCGGTGGAATTTCTGTTACGTTGTACGCCGCTGCCTTGGTTCCCCGGCTGTCCTTCCTGCACGCGTTGCGCACATTGTGAACCAGGTAATCGTTGATACCATCCTTGAATGATTCGTCGAACGAATCGGCATTGTACAGTCGTCGTGCGTTTGTCTCGTTATCACAAAAGAGAAATTCTCCCTCGGCATAAAACCATCGCCGGCGACCAAGCCCGTGATGCTCGATTTGGATCGCGTTCTTTGTGAGAGCGTACATCACGGGTTTGTGCTCGTTCGGATTCCACGCCCAGGTATTCCGAAACCAAAGCTGTGGGAGGACATGGATGGTGGCGGGAGCAGGACCGCGATTGTGAATCGTGACGCGACCGAGGATGTCTTCCGGAGAAAGCTTTGCATACTCGATGAAGACGTCGAAGTAGCGGTCGTCGTCGAAGATTCCTGTGTCTATCAATTCGAACTCAGGATGCATTCTGGTGCGCTGCCTATTTTCTTCGAGAAGCCGGCGGTACGGAAATTCGCGATGGGGGTATTTGTAAAGCATCTTCATGGAGGAATGCGTCGGCGTGCAGTCGAGGTAATAATAGAGTTCCTTCACATCTTCGCCGTGATTGCCTTCTGGTCCGGCGAGTCCGAAGAGGCGTTCCTTAAGAAACGGATCGCGACCATTCCAAAGAGCAACCGAAATACAGAGGAGCTGCTGGTCGTCGCATATGCCGCCGATGCCTTCTTCTCCCCAGCGATACGCTTTGCTGCGCGCCATGTCATGTGTCGTGAAGTTCCATGCGTCGCCGTTGGCGCTGTAGTCTTCGCGCACAGTTCCCCACTGGCGCTCGGCGAGGTATGGCCCCCACTTTTTCCAGTCTGCCGCTTTGAGGCGGGATTGTTCGAGGCGTTGTTTTTCGGCAGTCATTTTCAAAGAACTGTTTGTGGAACGAAATGTAGGCAATTCATTTCGGCAAGGCAACAGCAAATCCGCTCTACGTTGAATCATCGCTCCGTCCATGTTGCAGATGAAACACTGCTGATGTATCTTATGCAAGTGCTACTCATGACAGAACCAATTCTCGAAATCCACAAGTTAGTCAAACGCTACGCCGACCTCACCGCCGTCGACGGCGTCAGCTTTAGCGTTTACAAGCAGGAAATATTCGGCATACTGGGTCCGAACGGAGCGGGAAAAACGAGCACGCTCGAAATGATCGAAACGCTTCGTCCGATTGACGGCGGCGAAGTTCGTCTCAATGGATTGAACGCGAAGACTCAGCCACAGGAAGTGAAGCGAGTCATTGGCGTGCAACTACAATCATCTTCTTTTTTTGACAAACTCAATCTCAAAGAGCTGCTTGACTTGTTCGGCGAAATGTACGGACGACAAGTTGATGCGAAAGCGTTGCTTGCCGAAGTGGAATTGGAAGACAAAATCAAATCGCACGTGAACGAACTTTCTGGCGGACAGAAACAACGCTTCTCGATTGCCGCGGCGTTGGTGAACGAGCCTGTGGTTTTGTTTTTGGATGAACCATCAACGGGACTCGACCCGCAATCGCGCAGACACTTGTGGGGCGTCATTAAACGCATTCGCTCCGAAGGAAAAACAATCTTGTTGACGACACACTACATGGAAGAAGCGGAAGAATTGTGCGACCGCGTCGCGATTATGGACCAAGGAAAAATTATCGCGCTCGACAAACCGCAGGAGCTAATCAATCAATTATTGTCGCGAGGATTTTCCAAAGAGAGAGTGGAACGGCTTGCGAGCTTGGAAGATGTGTTTTTGAACTTGACGGGGCACTCGTTGCGCGAGGAGTGAGAAAGAAGAGGTTCAAGGCGAGAAAAAAGATTCAAGGTTCAGGGTTCAAGAATGAACCTTGAACCCTGAACCTTGAACCCTGAACCTTGAACCCTGAACCGTGAACCCTGAACCCTGAAACCTGAACCCCGAACCCTGAACCCAAAGGAACCCAATGAGACTAAAATGGAAACTCTTCGTCGCCTCGTTGAAGATGCTCTTCCGGCAGCGCGAAGCGATTCTCTGGTCAATTCTGTTGCCGCTGTTTATGATTTTACTTTTTAGTTTCGTTCGGTTCGATGGGATGGGACGAATTGATTTGGGAATTGTGAACGACGCGGGAGAGAAATCTGCAAAACTGATTGCTTCGCTCAAAGAAGTGAAGACATTGAAGTTGCACGATGGAAATGAAGACGCAGAGTTGAATGCGTTGGAAAAAGGGGAGCGCGATATGGTGCTCATTATCCCCCCGACGTACAATCCGTTGTCGGGCACGGAGTTTGTTGCGTTCACGAACGACGCGAAGCCGCAAGAGGCGGCGCTCGGCTCGCTGATTCTCCAACGCGTGTTGGATGAAATTACGTTCGAGAATTCGCCCGTCACAGGACGAATGAAAGTAAACGCGCAACCCGTAAAGAGCCGCAACCTTACCTACTTCGATTTCGTCGCGCCGGGAATTCTTTCTATGTCCATTATGCAGCTCGGCATCTTCGGCGTTGCGTTTGGGTTCGTTGCCATGAAGAAGCGCGGCATTCTTCGCCGCTTGTTCGTTACGCCGATCAATCCAAGCGATTTCATCGTCGCGCAAGTCGCGATGCGCGTCGTGGTCGTGATGATGCAAATCGTTATCATGACGCTCGTGCCGTATTTCTTTTTGAAACTTCATTTCATCGGAAGTTTTTGGGAGATGTTCGTCGTCGGCATTCTTGGTGCGATTGTGTTTCTCGCGATGGGTTTTGCGATTGCGGGCATCGGAAAATCCGAAGACCAGGTTGCCCCGCTTGCGAACATCATCGCTATGCCGATGATGATGCTCTCCGGGATTTTCTTCAGCCGAGACTCGCTGCCAGGCTTCGTTCGTGCGGTGGTCGACTATTTGCCTCTCTCGTTTCTTGCCGATGCGATCCGCGCAATAGCAATTGATGGAGCGTCGCTCGGACAAGTTACCCCGGAAATTATCGGACTCGCGGTCTGGTGTGTTATTGCTGTCGCGATTGCCGTGAAACTGTTTCGTTGGGAGTGACAGTTATGTGCAGAACCTTCGCCTTCAGACGTTTCCTTTTTCTCGGTATGGTGTTGTGGGTGGCAGGGCCGGTCCAGGCTCAGACGTACGACCCTCAGCCCGTAAAACGACCTCCGCGGCAAGCGATCGTTGTTTCGACCGGAGTCACGTTTCCTGTCGGGCGCGAGGTGCTCCGCGAGTTTTGGCTGAGAGGACTTGGCGCCTCTGTAACGTATTTGATTTATCCCTCCTCCACTCTTGCTCTTGGTGTCGGGATTGACATTTCATGGCTCTATTTTGATCTTGAAGGCTTCACTCGGCGCTGGGCAGGGGTTTCGTTAGCGGAAAAACAGAATCTTACTCTTGGCCACGTTCACTTCGATGCAGCATACTACTTTCTCAAGGGGAACCAAACGCGTCCGTTCGTCAGCGTTCAGCTTGGCGCCGAGACAATCTCGCAGGCAACGTTGCGGCGCGTGATAAACGGCGTCAGCCAAACCTACTACGATGTCGGCGGAAAGGGGCGCCTCGCGTTCGGCATCGCGGGCGGTGCGGACATCCAGATCGAACCCTTCCTTGCGATTCACACCGAGCTTAAGGGGACGATCATTCTCAACGATCCCAATGTGAGTTTTCTTTTGCACCTGCGGGCGGGCGTCCAATACAAATTCTAATAACGATGACTGTACAGGAAGTTCTTTCCCTTTTCAAGCAGACTGAGGCATTGCTGGAAGGACATTTTCAGCTTACGTCGGGTCTCCATAGTCCGCAGTATTTTCAATGCGCAAAAGTTCTGCAGTACCCCCAGCATGCGACTGCGCTCTGCGCAGAGATAGCGAAGCATTTCGAGCGATCCAAAGTTGATGTTGTGGTTGCGCCTGCATTGGGCGGCATCGTTGTCGGACAGGAGGTGGGGAGACAGCTTGGCGTCCGCACGATGTTTACGGAGCGAAAGGAGAACGCTATGCAGCTGCGGCGGGGCTTCGAAATTCACGCAGACGAACGCGTACTCGTATGTGAAGATGTCGTCACGACGGGAGGTTCGGTCGCCGAAGTGATCGGCATCGTGAAGCAGGCAGGAGGGAAAGTTCTTGGCGTTGGATATATTGTCGACCGGAGCGGTGGGACAGTGAAGTTTGACATTGAAAAAGAGGGATTGCAATTCGCCTCGCTGCACATGGATGTTGTAACATACAAACCCGAGGAGTGTCCTTTGTGCATGAAGAGGATTCCGGTTTTGAAGCCGGGAAGCCGGGGAAAAGGATAGAGTGCGATGCCGCCAGATGAAAGCGAGCGCGTAATGGAATTGACGCTGCTCAAACGCGATGTTCTCTACACAGGCAAGGTGTTCGACCTGATTGTTGATCAAGTTGAATATCCGTCGGGCAAGAAAGGCGTGCGCGAGATTGCGCATCACCAGGGCGGAGCAGTCGTTGTTCCGATTGTTGATGATGGAAGTGTGATGATGGTGAAGCAATTACGTTATCCACTGGGAAAGCACATTCTCGAACTTCCCGCGGGAAAATTGGACAAGGGAGAAGACCCTGCACATGCAGCGCTGCGTGAATTAGAAGAAGAAACCGGATGGATTGCCGACAAGTTGGAAAAGCTGACTTCGATCTACACAACGCCCGGCTTTTGCGATGAAGAGCTGCACATTTTTCTTGCGACCGGCTTGCATGAATCTCCGCACGGGCACATACGCGAAGAAGGCGAGCAAACGATGACTCTGCATTCCATTCCTCTCCGCGAGGTGGTGAAGATGGTGTACAGCGGCGAATTGAAAGACAGCAAGACGATCGTAGGTTTGTTGCTTGCTGAAAGACATCTCCACGCCATTGGGAAAGCTCATGAACAAGGATAGAATTATTGAGAAGTTGTTGGAGAATCACGCGTCGCTTCTTCTGACGGTGAACGGCTTGCCGAATCAAATTCTCAATCACTCCATCAATTCGAAGTGGACTCCTGCCCAGCATTTTGATCATATTACGCGGAGTATCCGCCCGCTCGGAATACTCTTCAAGTTGCCGAAATGGCTCTTACGTGTTTTCTTCGGAAGATCGAATCGAGATTCACGAGACTACGATCGCGTCGTCGAGAAATATCTTGAGCGGCTAAAGAAAGGTGGACACGCCACCGGGCGATTCATTCCCGACCAAACGACAACGTTTGAAAAAGAAGGTCTTCTGCAGGTCGG
>JANNUB010000567.1:0-2591 GCA_031394795.1 Ignavibacteriota bacterium
GCAAAACTCTCTACTCTCATTTCAATTTTCACTATTGCAATTTCCCTTCTTCTGCTTGGCGTCTTTGCCATCATGACTATCAATGCTGCAAAATTCATTGAGTTTATCCGGAACAAGGTGGAGATGGAAGCATTTCTTCAAGAACCGGTCACCAGGCAGGACGTGAACACCCTTGAAAAACGCCTCCTCTCCATTGAAGGCGTGGATCGCGTTGTCCACGTTTCAAAAGACGAAGCCGTAAAAATTTTTAAGCAGGAATTCGGCGAGGACATTAATTCCGTGCTCGACTTCAACCCTCTTCCCCCCTCATTCAAAATTTATCTCAAGGATGGTTACAAAACAGCGGTAAACGCGGAAGTGGTTTACAATGAGCTTGCAAAACTGAAAGACGTTGATACGGTCGTTTACAAGAAAGCGTTGTTGGGACTCATTGACGAACAAAAAACGTCCGTCAACAACCTTACCCTCGGGCTTGGAATTCTTGTCAGCCTTTCAGCAATCTTTCTTGTTTCGAATACCATCCGGCTTGCCATCTACGCCAAGCGACGCCTGATTCGCACGATGGAACTTGTCGGCGCAACAGCAGGATTTATCAAGCTCCCGTTTCTTCTTGAAGGAATTATGCAGGGGTTTCTCGGCGGGCTTATCGCTTCGGCGATTCTCTATGCACTTCTGGAGTATGCCGCTCCATTCGTCTCTCTTGATTTCGCGTCCTTTATCCGGGTTGTACCGTTGTTCTATTGGGCAGTGGTTGGTGCCGGAATTGTCCTCGGCCTTCTCGGAAGCATTATTTCAATTTTTCGCTTTATCCGGTTGGGCAAGGCAGCAACAAATTAACGGTTGACCATTAGCTATTAACAATCAATACTGTCCGGTTAGAAGTTGAATAGTTTCAATTGGTTATGGGGACAGGGGTCTTGGATATTACCTGGTGTCGCTGTAAGTACTTGTAAAATTGATTCTTTCTCAAAAAGTGTGACGCTCAGAATCTGTAGAATTGTGTAGAGTGAAAGGTCGTGCAACTTGAGTTCCTTTTTGACAATGGCGATCAAGACAAACACGCTGACGGCGATCCAGATTTGGGTGTTGACGGCATTGCTGCTTGTTCCATAGAATGATTTGATGTGTAAGTGTTGTTTGATCCACCGGAAGAAGAGTTCGACCTGCCAACGCATGCGATAGAGTTCTGTGATGCTGAAGGCATCAAGAATGAAGTTGTTGGTGAGGAAGATAAAGTGTCGGTGATGTTTCTCGTCGAAGAAACGAATGCGACGAATCGTGTCAGGGTATTTCTGGCGTGACAAGGGAACCTGGAACACACCAACTTGATCAGCCCGCAATCCGCGCAGTTTATCAACCGGAGATGAATAGATCCGACGAACACGGATGTTGTCACGAGCCCGGATAACAAAGAACGCACCGGCCTGATCAATGGAACGGAGACGCACGAAGTCTGTATAGCCTCGATCCAGGATATAGTAGGATCCCGATTCAATCACCAAGTTGTCAAGGAGTCGGACATCACTGAGGTTGGCCGCTGTAACATGAAGCGTGACAGGGAGTTGTGCCTGTACATCAAACAGTGTGTGGACTTTGACGGCGGCAGTTGTCTTTTGATGAACATGGGCCTTGGCCCATGGGAATAAACTCAAACAGAGCTCGATGACGGTTGCATCAAAGGCATAGATCGTCCCGGTGAGTTCGTGTACCATAGCAGGGTGATTGCGATACAGAGTGCGTGCTCGTGCGATCAGGTAATGCGCCAGATCCCGATAGATTTGCCATGGACGAGTTTCGTTTGCATCAGCGAGGGTTGAGCGTGATACCGTCGCCGTTATACCTGAGTGGTATGCACTGTTCCCTAATGACCGCAGGCAATTCTCAATGTCTCGCAGACTCTCCCTGCCGGTCAACTGGGCAAAACTCATGCAGAGATATTGCTGCCAGCATGTGAAATGGCGGACGCGATTGTTTCCCTGATATTTATTCACAAGACTTCGCATCACGTGCTTGGGAATATGATCCATAAGTTGACTGAAAATACTTCGGCCTCGGTGCATGATGTTGATCTTCCTGTTGGGTTTGAAACCTGTCTGTACGACCCAAGAAAGATACAACCAAGTTCAAATGTCTGCTAATCACAAAACGCACTATCTCACTATCTTTCAATACATTGCCGCTGATGGCGCTTCTCTTAACCGGACAGCATTGATTAACAATTAGCTATTATCCATTTCCCTCCTGACATGAACAGGAAACTCATCGTCACGCTTTCGTTTTTCGCTGTTGCAATGGGCTGTGCCTCTGTTCTTGGAATGACCGCAGGTTTTGAACCATTTCTCCGGGCAACCATCTGGCTCGTATGCGGATTCGTCATCCCACGCAAGGCGCCATCAAAACCATTCTTGCACGGTTTCTTCGTGGGTTTATCTCACGGCGTCATCAACTCCGTTATTCAATCCTCTTTCTTTGATACGTACCTAAACAGTAATCCTCGGCTTCAAAACCAATTCGACCAAATACCCGGAGGATTGGCTCCTCAGGTGTTTATTCTTCTTGCCGGACCGGTCATCGGAACGGCAAGCGGAGTA
>JANNUB010000582.1:0-13823 GCA_031394795.1 Ignavibacteriota bacterium
GTCCGAGGGAGAGCCATGTTTGCAGGTGATTGACTACATGAACTGGGCAGTACAGCGAGCGTTCGTGAAAAGAGAAATGCGATACCTTGATTACGTGAGAGAGAGAATATCGCTCATTGCAGACATTTATGATTTCGGCAACTACCCTCGGAACTTCTACGACCGGGGGAATCCGTTTGACATCAACAAAACAAGCCCCTTATGACTAGTTCCTTGCGGAAGCACGGCACGACGCCGAGTATCATCATAAAGGGCTTTAAGCTCTCTCAATACATACGAAGAGCTTCTCGGTTTGTCAACGCTTCAGTCCGTCCGTTTGCTAAGTTTGAGAGGAAGTGTCAACGAGTATCGAAACACAAAACGGACTGAGTGTTGAGCTCATTGAAGATTCATAGAAGAAAGGACTCATCGCAACACCAGGAGGTTTGCGTGGAAGCTGGTGCAACGCTGTACGCTCGTTCAGGGTGACATTTTCCTCTTCCAAAACCAAAACGCCGGAACTCCCGATAGTATCATCGCACAGCCAATCGCCGCGTCACGTGGACTTTCGATGATAGTGCTACCAGCGAGCGCAACTGCAAAGACGATAAACAATATCGGCGTGAACGGATAACCCCATGTTTTGTACGGACGATGAACATCCGGTGTGCGCCTCCGCAGAACAATTACCGCTCCGCAACTCATCGCATAAAACACCCACGACGCAAACACAATGTACGTTATGAGTTGATCATACGTCCCGCTAAAAACGAGCAGACACGACCACGCTCCCTGCACAAGCAACGACGCGACGGGCGTCTTGAAGCGGGGATGGATGCTGCCGAGCGAACGGAAAAAGAATCCGGCACGCGCCATTGCATAGTAGATGCGGGCGCCGGTGAAGACGAATCCGTTATTTGCTCCGAACATCGAGATCGCAACGGTAATGGCAACAACAGCGGCGCCGATACTTCCGTGAATGACCGTCGCCGCATCGGACGCAACAAGCGATGACTGCGCGACGTTTTGCACGCCGAGGACATAGATGAACGCAAGGCTCACGAGGATGTAGAACCCGATTACAACGATCGTTGAAATCAACAGCGAACGATGAATGTTCCGCTCGGGCCGTTTCACTTCTCCCGCAACGTAGGTGATTTCAATCCAGCCGTCGTACGACCAGAGCACGGCAACCATCGCGATAGCAAACGCGCTTGCTAAGTCGGAATAATGGACTGTTGGATTGATGGATTGATTGATGGATTGGAAATTTGCAACCGAGCCACCGCTCATGAGAAAACTTGTAACAACAATTGCTGCAAGCGAACCGACTTTGAGAAAAGTAAACACGTTCTGCACTGTTGCGCCGAGTTTCGTGCCTAAGGAATTGACTGCCGTCAGCACGATGATGGAGGCAATCGCAACGAGCTTGATTTCTCCATCGGTGAAGTGAACGAAGTAGCCGAGATAAGTCGCAAAGCCGACGGCGACCGCGGCAATCGCCGCCGTTTGGATAACGATGAAGAGTGTCCAGCCGTAGAGAAATCCGGCGAGCTGACCGTAGGCCTCGCGCAGGTACACAAACTGTCCGCCGGCCTGCGGCATGAGCGCGCCAAGTTCCGCCATGCAGAGCGCGCCGAACAAGCTCACGACTCCGCCGATTACCCAAACCAGTACGATCAACAGCGTCGAATCTAAATGCAAGGCAATCGCCGCGGGCACGATGAATATGCCCGAACCAATCATGCTGCCGATGTTGATCATTGTCGCGTCGAGGAGGGAAAGCGTGCGAGGAAGGTCTGGTGAAGATTGCGAATTGCGGATTTTTGATTGTCCGAAGGACTCCTTTCGGAGCGGAGTGATGTTGCTTGAGAGTTCGCTCATCTCTTCAACGCTGTACGATACGCGTTCTTCAGCAGACATTGAAAATGATACACACCATTTTCCATTTCAGGCGAGAAGCGTCCTTTGTCGTATGCACGCGATTGTAGACCTCTCTGCACGTGCTCGCATATCTCGATGTCTTCGAGTTGAATGTCGTGGCTGTACTTCATATCGGCTTCGGCACGCTTGCGAGCCTTTTCTGATTCGACATCGTCATAACAGTAATCGAATAACACGATGCACATATCGTGACCGTCAGGCAGAACGAGATTTGTCTGCAATCGGTCGGGCAGAATGTTCAACATGAAGTTCGGATAGACGAAATAGTAGAACGCCATCTCGCCCGCCGCTCCATAGATGTTGTCTTTCGATTGAATAGGGCTGTACTGTAGAGAATACCAATCAAAAGTTTCCGTGGCGTATTGTTGAAAGTCAAGAAGGTTGCACAACTCGGGATGAACAAAAGGAAGGTGATACCCTTCGAGATAATTGTCCACGTACACCTTCCAATTGCATCGGACGTTGTAGGTGATGCGCTTGTAGAATTTTTTTGCGGTGAGAGAAATCGGGGCGATACGTTCAACAATTCCTTTGAAATAAGTCTGAACAGGTTGAGCATTCACATCGAGATTGACAAACACAATTCCTTCCCACACACCAACCTGTATTGGCGTCAGCCCAAAATCTTTTTTGTCGAACAATTCTGTGCGGTCGAACTTCGGCGTACCGCGCAAACTGCCGTCGAGCAAATACGTCCAGCCGTGATATTTGCATTGCAATACTTTGCCGCAGCCGTCTTCCATCGCAAGCGGTCCGCCGCGATGTTTGCAGACGTTGTAGAATGCGCGAAGCTTTTCATCTTGTCCCTTTACGACGATGAGCGGGTTATCGGCTACAGTCGCGATGATGTAGTCGCCAATATTCTTTAATCGCGAAAGATGACCGACGCCGTGCCAACTACAGTTGAAGATTGCTTGCGTGTCGAGCAGGTGAACGTGCGGGTCGGTGTACCATGATGAGGGAATTGTTTCAGCGCGGGCGAGCGGATGAATCTGAAGATCTTCATCTCCAATACACAAGAGAGTCCTGAAATCCGATTTCATCTAATATCTTCGTCGTCGTCTCGGTGCAGCGCCGCCGAGTAATCCTCCCAAGAGCCCGCGCACCAGTTGCCGCCCGACCTGACTGCCGACAGCGCGCAGCGTGCTTTTCGCAACCGCTTCGAACATGCTGTCGGTCTGTCGCCCTTTCACTTGCCCTCTTGCATCTGCCTCTCGTTTCTCTTCTGTCTGCTGCTTCTCCTGCTCGTGCCGTGAAATCAGCTTTTCGTACGCGGATTCACGGTCAACGGCTTTCTCATAATGCCCGGCGACAAGCGAGCTGTTGATCAGGCGCTGCCGTTGGTCGGGCGTGATCGGTCCGATCTGGCTGTGCGGTGGGCAAACGAATGCACGCTGCACAATGCCCGGCATTCCTTTCTCATCCAAAAATGAAACGAGAGCCTCGCCAACGGCAAGCTGGGTAATTGCCTCTTCGACATCGAGTTTCGGGTTTGAGCGAAATGTCTCTGCAGCAGCCTTCACTGCTTTCTGATCGCGCGGAGTGAACGCTCGCAGCGCGTGCTGCACGCGATTGCCCAGCTGTCCGAGCACGATGTCGGGAATATCCAGCGGATTCTGCGAGATGAAATAGACGCCGACACCCTTCGAGCGAACAAGACGAATGACCTGCTCCATTTTTTCCAGCAACGGCTTCGGCGCTTCATCGAACAGCAAATGTGCTTCATCGAAGAAAAACATGAGCTTCGGTTTCTCCGTGTCGCCGACTTCCGGCAGCCGCTCAAACAATTCTGCGAGCAGCCACAGCAGAAATGTCGCATAGATCTTTGGCGACTGAAGAAGTTTGTCGGCGGCGAGGATGTTGATCATGCCTCTTCCCTTGTTGTCGGTCTGTATCAGATCTTCAAGATCAAGCGCAGGCTCGCCGAAGAACTTTTCGCCGCCCTGTGTTTCCAGTTCCAACAGGCCGCGTTGAATCGAACCGATGCTCGCGGCGGAAACATTGCCGTACTTCGTTTTGAAATCGGCGGCATTGTCACCGACATGCTGCAGCATTGCACGCAAGTCTTTCAAATCCAACAGCAGCAAGCCATTATCGTCAGCGATTTTGAACACCATGTTCAGCACGCCGCCTTGTGTTTCGTTGAGATTCAGGAGTCGGCTGAAAAGAAGCGGACCCATCTCCGAAACTGTTGCGCGCACGGGGTGTCCCTGCTCGCCAAACACATCCCACAACGTCACAGGGCTGTCATCGAACGCGAAACCGTCCAGTTTCAGTTGCTTGATACGTTCGGCAACCTTCGGATTGGTCCCCCCTACTTGACTGATCCCCGTGAGATCGCCCTTGACGTCCGCCATAAACACCGGCACGCCGATTCTGCTCAACTGCTCCGCGATAACTTGGAGCGTCACAGTTTTTCCTGTACCCGTAGCGCCGGCGATCAAGCCATGGCGGTTTGCCATTTTGGGAAGAAGAAAGAGATCGCTCTCGCCTTTTGCAACAAGAAGTGGGTCTGCCACGTCGAAACTCCTTTTTGTGAATGTCACTGTCAAGAAGATAGGAAGAGCACTGGTCAATTTCAAAATAAAAAAGTGCCTCCACCCGACGGTGAAGGCACTTCGATCTTTTAAACGCCGTGTGCTGCGTCTTACTTCGTGCGAGCGAACTCGATACGTCGGTTCTTCTGACGACCGTCGGCAGTTTTGTTGTCGCCGATGGGACTGTCAGGACCGAAACCCTTTGCCGTAATGCGCGATCCCACAATGCCCTTCTTGACCAACCACCAGCGCACTTCTTTTGCGCGATCCATGGAAAGCTTCTGGTTGCGCACCTTGCTTCCGACATTATCCGTATGACCGCGTATCTCAACGCTGATCTCCGGATAGTCTTTCAGCGTGTTGTATGCCAGCATCAGCGTTGCTTCAGACTGCGGATCAATCCGTGCGGAGCCCGTCTTGAAGACGATGCCCTCAAGCACCATCGGCTTGCCGACTTCCGGCTTCGGAGTTTTCTTCACATCGTCGCTCGCGACGAGCGGGTTCGTACCGTTGGTAACTTCCTGTCCGTCATTGACGCTGCCGCCATCGGTGTCGGCTTTGTTCGGATCGGTTTTACGCGAGACTTCATCACCATCGCGCAAACCGTCGCCATCCGTATCCGGCTTTAACGGGTTTGTCATTTTGTTCAAGGCCTCGTCTCCATCGGTGAGGCCGTCGCCATCGGTATCGGTCTTCATCGGATCCGTGGTGTACTTGCCGACTTCATCGCCGTCATTCAGCCCGTCGCCGTCCGTATCCGGGTTGTTCGGATCGGTCTTATGGGTGTTGACTTCGGCGCCATCGTTCAATCCGTCGCCGTCCGAATCCGGTTTCAACGGATTGGTCTTGTACACATTCATCTCCTCACCGTCGTTCAATCCGTCGCCGTCGGTGTCCGCTACGTTTGGATTCGTGCCCAGTGCCTTCTCTTCGCCGTTGGTCAAACCATCGCCGTCGTCATCGTCGCCGTCGCTTCCGCCGAGATAGAAAGTGAGTCCCGCCTTACCGGTTGCATGCCAATCGAAGACGCCAATGGTAGTTTTGTTCGTCGCATTTCCTTTCCACGCATCGGCACTGTCGTCCGTGAATCTCGCGCCAAGATCGAGATTCAAGCCGACATTCTTGTTCAACATGATGTCGAGGCCAATACCCACGGGAATATGGATTGTCGTTTTTGTCTGCGATGCCGGAACCGGAGCGATGGCTCCAAGGATCTTCCGTTTGTAATTGAATGCACCGATGCCCGCATACACGTAGGGAGAAGCCTTGCCGGAGAGAAAATGAAACCACGCGGTCAAGTCTCCGCTGATACCTTTTGCCTCAACGTAAGGAAAGTGGATTGGCGTGAGAAAGGGCCCACCTTTTTCGATATTCTTCTCTTCCGCGAGCAGTGCGTCATACGCACCCATCACGCCGAGCGAAAATTTTCGCGAGAACGCGTAACGCACGAAAGCCTCGCCGCTGCCGGAGAGCTTCCGCGTATCAAAATCGTTGAACCAGATGTTTCCGCCGCCGCGAACACCGATGGACCACCTGCCCGAGCGATTGAATGTAGATGCAGGCTTCTGCGTTGCATCTCCTTGCGCCATGCTCGTTTGAAATCCAAGCACAAGCATCATCATGCCGCAAAGGAACTGTTTCATGAGATGTCCTTTCATGTATTGTGAGTGTGATCGTGAGAAGCTCAAAAGCATAATTGGAGCGAACCAAAAAAGCTTATCGTATCTTGGTCGTATCTTGCTCAACTAATTGAAAAGCATTCGGGAGGTTCTCCCCCAGACGATGAAGAACAACTGGCGTGCAACGAAACCCCTGTTCTCTGGGCATGCAATATAGTTGTTCACCCATCTATTTTCAACACTTTTTTTGAAAATGGTGGGTTGACGATAAGATTTTGTTGGACTTTTTTCAACTGTTTTCGGAGATTTTACTCTAAGTTCTGGAATCTCGCATGAAATCGTACATTCTCGTTGGGCTTCAGTTACTCTTGGTTGGCCATATCGCCATTTCGGGGCCACTCTGGGCTGAGAGCCTCTTCTTTCAGAGTCTCGAACTTATCGGGATCGCATTGGGCGGTTGGGCCATTCTTGCGATGAAGATCGCCAACGTGAGCATTCTTCCCGATGTGCGATCCGGCGCCACCCTGACTCTCCGCGGCCCGTACAGAATCATCCGCCACCCGATGTACACGGCGTTGCTCGTTGTAACATTGGCTGTTGTGTTGGATGATTTTTCGTTGGCACGATTCTCTGCGTGGTGTCTTCTCCTTTTCACTCTCACTCTGAAACTTACATATGAAGAAAAGTTATTGACGGAACATTTTGAAGAATACGCTTCCTACCGGAGCCGGACATGGAGGATTATTCCCTTTGTTTATTAGCTGACACGTCGCTCCATCGCTGGACATTCCCAGAAAGATTCTTCCCTCCCTTCGGGAGCTTTGGGGAACATCCAAGGCAATGCCCAATTCGTTGATTCTCTGACGAAATAGCCGTACTTTCTTGCAGATTTTTTCTGCGGGATGCGTTGATTCGTAGACTCAACATTGCGGTATTTGGTTCCGGTCGTGGCTCAAACTTCAACGCAATACTTTCGGCGATTCGACGCGGTGAAATCCCCGGCGCGAAGATTGCAGTCGTTATCAGCAATAATTCCTCTGCCGGGATTTTGGAGATTGCAAGGGCGAACGGCATTCCGGTCGAGCACATAAGCGAGAAGCGCTTCTCTGATCACGAACAATTTGCCGCGCACGTTCTTGCAACGCTTTGCAGGCTCGATGTGAACTTCATCGTTCTCGCAGGATACATGAAGCGAATTCCGCAGCGCATGACGGGCGAATTCCGGAATCGTATCATCAATATTCATCCGGCGCTCCTGCCGAAGTTCGGCGGACAGGGGATGTTCGGGATCCATGTGCACGAGGCAGTGATTGCTGCGCGGGAACGATTCTCCGGCGCGACCGTGCACGTTGTGGATGAGGAATACGATCGCGGGAAAATCCTGCTGCAGAAAAAAGTAGAAGTTGCCCCGGAGGATGACGCGGAAACGCTTGCAGGAAAAATCTTGAAGATCGAGCACGGGTTGTATCCTGAAGCGCTGAAGCTGATCGCTGAAGGAAAACTGCTTCCACACAACTAAGAGAATAGCAAAAGAGGAGAAGTCTTGCCGCATATCCACCGCGCTCTTATCAGTGTCTCCGATAAACGCGGTCTCGCCGAATTCGCCAAGGCGCTGCGCGCCATGAATGTCGAAATCATTTCGACCGGGGGAACATACACCACCTTGCACGAAGCAGGCATCGATGTCCGCCCTGTTTCCGACATTACCCAGTTCCCTGAGATCCTCGGCGGCCGGGTGAAAACGCTTCACCCGAAAATTCACGGTGCGCTGCTCGCGGTCGCGGACAACGACGAGCATGTGCGACAGCTGGCGGAGTTGGATATTGAGCCGATTGACCTGGTGGCAGTGAATCTGTATCCGTTTGACGCAACGATTGCGAAGGCGAGTGTGACACTCGACGATGCGATCGAACACATCGATATCGGCGGGCCGACCATGGTGCGCGCGGCGGCGAAGAATTTCAAGTACAAAGCCGTCGTCGTCAATCCCGATCGCTACGACGCGATCATCGCGGAGATGCGTTCGCATCATTGCGAGATTTCAGCGGCGACGTGCTTCGCGCTTGCCAAGGAAGCCTTTCGCCACATCACGGCGTACGATTCGGCGATCTCGAGCTATCTCGATTCCGTCCAGCCAACGCAACAGGTGTTCCCGGATACGTTTCACATAGCGCTCAAGAAAGACCTGGACTTGCGCTACGGAGAGAATCCGCACCAGAGGGGAATGCTCTACGGCGCATTCACAGAGATGTTCGAGAAGCTGCACGGCAAAGAGCTTTCGTACAACAACATCGTGGACATTGCGGCGGCAGCGGAGCTTGTCGCTGAGTTCGACGAGCCGACGGTGGCGATCATCAAGCACACCAATCCGTGCGGGGTTGGGTCGGCGCCGAACCTCGCGGAGGCCTACGCGAAGGCATTTGCAACGGATACGAAATCTGCGTTCGGCGGCATCGTTGCGATGAACCGTCCGCTCGATATGGTAGCGTCGGAAGTGATGAACGAGATTTTCACGGAAGTGATTGTTGCTCCGAGTTTCGATGAAGGAGCGTTGGAATTTCTGAAACGGAAGAAAGACCGACGACTGATCCGCAACAACGGTGATTTGCGCAACCTCAACTCGCTGGACATCAAAAGCATCCCCGGCGGCTTGCTCGTCCAGCAATCGGATCGCGAGCGTCTCGCACCGGAAAAGTTGAAGGTTGTCACACAACGCAAGCCGAAAAACGAAGAGCTTCTCTCGATGGCGTTTGCGTGGCGCGTGGCAAAACACGTGAAGTCGAATGCCATCGTGTATGCCCTTGCCGATAGAACTATCGGCGTCGGGGCGGGACAAATGTCACGTGTGGATTCCGCCCGCGTTGCTACATGGAAAGCAGCAGAGATGGGCTTGAGCGTGCGCGGCAGCGCCGTCGGCTCTGACGCGTTTTTTCCCTTCGCGGACGGACTCATCGAGGCGGTGCACGCAGGCTCCACATGCGTGATTCAGCCCGGCGGCTCGTTGCGCGATGAAGAGGTGATCGCTGCGGCAGACCAGCATGACATCGCAATGGTCTTCACGGGTGTGAGACATTTTAGGCATTGAACCAGTAACAGATAAGAGAAATTTTTCATGAGCCTCTTCAGTGTATTTTCTGCCGACTTGGCGATTGACCTTGGTACCGCGAACACGCTGATCTACCAGCGCGGTAAAGGCATTGTCCTCAACGAGCCTTCGATAGTCGCGTTCGATCGCAACACGAAAAAAATCGTGGCGATCGGCAAAGAGGCGCAGGAGATGTTAGGACGTACGCACCGCGAAATCCGCACCATCCGTCCGATGAGGGACGGAGTTATCGCGGATTTTGAAATTGCCGAGGGAATGCTGCGTGAGTTCATCAAAAAAATCAACGCCAATTGGATGCCGAGCAGACGCATCGTCATCTGCGTGCCGAGCGGCGTGACGGAAGTAGAGAAGCGCGCGGTGCGCGATTCTGCCGAGCATGCGGGGGCAAAGGAAGTGCATCTGATTGCCGAGCCGATGGCGGCAGCAATCGGCGTCGGGCTGGACGTTGAAGCGCCGATCGGCAACATGATCGTGGACATCGGCGGCGGCACGACGGAGATCGCCGTGATAGCTCTGTCGGGTATTGTGAATGAAGAATCGGTGCGCGTCGCCGGCGATGAGATGAACAGCGCGATCATTCAGTTCTTTAAAAAGAATCACAACATCCTTGTCGGCGAGCGAACCTCTGAAGCGATCAAGTGTGAAGTGGGAAGCGCCATGCCGCTGAGAGAAGAAATCAGCATTCGCGTAAAAGGTCGCGACCTCGTCAACGGCATTCCGAAAACCACCGAAGCAAGCTCGGTGGAAATCCGTGAAGCGCTCGCCGAGTCTGTGCAAGCGATGGTGGATGCCATCAAGACGACTCTCGAGCGGACTCCGCCCGAGCTTGCGGCAGATATTCTCGACCGCGGCATTATGCTCAGCGGCGGCGGCGCGCTGCTGAAAGGGCTCGACGAGCGCCTGCGTCTCGAGACAAGTCTTCCGGTACACGTCTCTGAAGACCCGCTCACGGCTGTCGTGCGGGGGACCGGCAAAGTGCTCGAAAACCTCTCTCACTACTCTAAAGTTCTCATCAAGAGCAGGAGATATTGAAGCAGTTCCTCGACATATTTTCCCTCTTCAAAGAATATCTCGTTCTCGCTCTGTGCATCCTTCTCTCGGCGCTGCTCCTTTCTCTGAACGATAACGTCCAAATGCGAAGCATCCGGTCGGTGGCAGTTGTCGCGATCGGATTCGCGCAGGACCTCTTCGACTTCATTCCAAAATACTTTTCACTGCGAAAAGAAAACACGATACTCCGGGAGCACAATGTCGCGCTCTCCGACGAGGTGAGCTTGCTGCGCGAGAGCAAGCTGGAAAATATGCGCTTGCGAAAATTGCTCGCACTGAGAGACCGGGAGTCGTTCGCGTACGTCGCAGCGAATGTCGTCGGCAAGAACGAGCAACCGATGCGGACCACGATTACGCTCGACGTCGGCGAGAGCAAAGGGGCGGTGTATAACAGGCCCGTTGTGACCGATGCCGGACTGGCGGGCAAGATCATCGCAGCAAGCGCGCAGTACTCCATTGTTCAGCTGATGCTGCACAAAGATTTTCGCGTCAGCGCGCGATTGCAGCGCACGCGCGCCGATGGCATTCTCTTCTGGGATGGAGAACATCTGCTCATCAAAAACGTCCCGCGGACGCAGGATGTGAAGAAGGGGGATGTCGTTCTGACGTCGTCCATGAGCACGGTCTATCCCGAAGGAATCAGGATCGGAGTGGTCTCGTCCGCCGAAATCGTTCCCGGTGGATTGTTCTACACGATCATAGTCGATCCGGCTGTGAATTTCTCGGGGCTGGAGGAAGTCTTTGTCATTTCGGGCGTGGCGGATACCGCTCGTGTTGCCGTCGAAGCGCAATTTGTCAAATAGCTCATGCGGACTATCCTCTCCTACGCGTTCGTTTCCTTTGTGCTGATCGTTCTCCAGGCTTCGCTGGTCAGCTACATATCCATCGGTCCTGCTGTTCCTGACCTCCTGTTGTTGTGGATCGTCTATCTTGCCATTACGATAGGGCAAATACGCGCAACACTCTTCGGGTTTTCCATCGGGCTTGTTCTTGATGCGATTGGGGGCGGTGTGCTCGGCCTTTCGTCGCTGACGAAAACACTTGCCGGTTTCCTTGCGGGGTACTTTTATGATGAGAACAAGACCGAGCAAACACTCTCGACGTGGAAGTTCGTGATTATCGCGGGAATGGTATCTCTGCTGCATAACGCGATCTATTTTCTTATTTTGTTGCAGGGAAACGATATCAGCTGGTGGCGGAGCCTGTCGCTGCACGGCGTCCCGTCAACCCTCTATACCATCATTCTCGCCATCGTGCCGATGACCGTGTTCCGCAGAAAGTTTCAGTAGCAATGGCTCTGATTGACGACATACGAGTGTACGAGAAGCGCCGCGTTCTCTACGTTGTGCTCGGCACTCTGTACGTTATTTTTTTTGTACGGCTGGTCGCGCTTCAGCTTGTGTACAAAGACATGTACGGTCAGCAGGCGGAGGAAAACAGCGTGCGCGTCATTCCCAAAGAGCCGATTCGCGGCTACGTGTATGATCGGCGCGGCAGGCTTGTGGTAGATAACCGCGCGTCGTTCAGCGTAACGGTCATGCCCTTCGAATTCAGACGCGAGAATCTCGACTACCTTGCCTCGCTGCTTCGGATCTCTCCCAGGGACCTCACATCAATCATTCATCGGGGGGCGAGCTACAACCGGTTCATTCCCGTCAAAGTCAAACGCGACGTTGATTACCGCACGCTCGGAGCCATCGAGGAAAACCGCGACAGGCTTGTCGGGGTTGATTACCAAATCGAGTCGACGCGCACATACACCACCAAAGCGCACGCGTCGCATATACTCGGCTATACCAAAGAGGCTTCCGAAGCACAACTCACAAAACTCGATCCTGAAGAATACTCTCCGGGGGACGTGGTCGGTGCGACGGGACTTGAATCGCGCTACGAGTGGATGGTGCGTGGAAAGAAGGGGGCGGAATACAGCACCGTGAATGTGCGCGGGCAGGTCGTCGGCACGTTCGACCAGGGGAAAACGAACAAAGCCGCCGTCGACGGCAACGATCTTCACTTGACGATGGACTTTGCGCTGCAGGAGTTTGCCGAGTCCCTCTTTATCGACAAACGCGGAGCGCTGGTCGCACTTGATCCGCGCGATGGCGGCATCCTCGCGTTTGTCAGCAAACCGGATTACGATCTCAAGCTCATGAGTGGTGTAACGCCGAAAGGGGTGTGGCGGAGCCTGAACACCGATCCTGCGCGGCCGCTGTACAACCGCGCGACGCTCACACGCTATTCTCCCGGCTCAACATTCAAAATGATCCTGTCTATCGCCGCGCTCGAAGAAGGCATCATCACTCCCGACTGGACGATCCACTGCGGCGGTGCCTTCCCGTTCGGAAACAGAGTGTTCAAGGATTTGCACGTACACGGCACGGTTGATCTGGAAAAGTCCCTGCAGGTCTCGTGCAATGTCTATTACTACCGGTTGATGCTGATGGTCGGACTCGACACATGGTCGCGTTATGCTTCAATGTTCGGGTTCGGCAAGACGACCGACATTGACATATCGGAAGAAAACTCCGGGCTTCTTCCGACCACGGAGTATATGAACAAACGTTACGGCGAAAAGGGATGGACCAGGGGATTCCTCGTCAGCTTGGGAATTGGACAAGGGGAGCTTGGCGTAACTCCCACGCAGATGGCAGGCTATGCAATGACTCTTGCAAACAAGGGGTACTATCGTCAGCCGCATGCCGTTGCGGCGTTTGTCGACAAAGCAACGGACAGCATTCGGATGAACACATATTCGACGCGCCGCATCAACGTATCGAACGAAACATGGAACGTTGTGCGCGAAGGATTGCGGCGTGCCGTTGAAGAACCCGGAGGTACCGCAGGCGCTGCACGCGTCAAGGGCTTTCAAAGTGCGGGCAAGACAGGTACGGCGCAGAATCCCCATGGCAAGGACCATTCATGGTACGTCGGGTTTGCGCCGTTTGAAAATCCGACCATTGCCATTGCTGTCATGGTGGAAAACGCGGGCTTCGGCGGCGCTGTAGCCGCGCCCATCGGAGGCATGTGCATCGAGCATTACATCTATGGACGCCTGGTCCGTTTTGATCGCAAAAAGAAGTCCGACTCATCATTTGTTCGTCAGCCGCTTCACGCTGAAGTACCTTCTCGCGGAATGGAGAATTAGGGCAATGGCAAAGTTCGTTCAGGAACGGGTCGAGATAGCGACGCTGCTCGCAGCCGCGGGATTGGTCGGAGCCGGCTTGCTTTCGATTTACAGTGCAACGTTGGATGCGCGCATGTCGGAGCTGTTCACCAAACAGATTATCGCTGCTATCATCGGCAGCGCGTTGCTTGTTTTCGCTGCGTTCATTCCTCTTCGAACGCTGCAACTGATCTCTTATCCGGCGTATTTTCTTTCCTTGCTCAGTCTGCTACTCGTCCTGCTCCTCGGCAAGCAGGTCTCAGGCTCAACAAGCTGGTTTGTGCTCGGCCGCTTCAGCATACAGCCCTCGGAGTTTGCAAAAGTCGCCACGGCGCTTGCGCTGGCAACGTACCTGCAGCGCAGCGATGTCAGTCTGCAAAAAGTCAAAGACGTCTTGATAGCGGGCGCCATCGTTGCCGGGCGTG
>JANNUB010000593.1:0-2356 GCA_031394795.1 Ignavibacteriota bacterium
AACCAGAGAAAAAAAAGAAGAAGCCCTAAGCTGAGAATCCTTCCTGCAACCTCATTGTGCCGGTAGGGATAGAGCAAGTAGGCAAGCGCACCAACAAGCACGAACGGCGAAAGAATCGGCTGAACAACATACATCAGCGCGGCGAGAAGCAGCACACCGCTCGTAAGCACAATGGTTCGTTCTGTGGTCGGAATTTCAGGCATGCTTGCCGTCGTGAGTTCCTGTGTGACCAAAGCCGCCGGCGCCGCGCTTTGTCTCCTCGAGCGAATCCTCTTCTTGCCAATCGACGCGTGAGTACGGCGCAACAATCATTTGCGCAATCCGGTCGCCACGCTTGATGACGAAATCCTGTTTGCCAAAGTTTGTGAGAATTACTTTCACTTCGCCGCGATAGTCGGCGTCGATCGTTCCCGGTGAGTTGAGAATCCCGATCTGATGTTTGATAGCTAAACCGCTCCGAGGACGAATCTGCGCTTCGCATCCTTCGGGCAATGCAATCGCGAAGCCGCTGGCAATAAGAGCCGTCTCTCCTGCTTTGAGCACGAACTCTTGTTCAACGGCAGCGCAGATGTCCATCCCGGCGGAGTGCTCGGTAGCGTACTGCGGAAGAGGAATATCGTGATTGCCGATGCGGGTGATCTGAACAGGAACGGATTGAGGTACCATTTGAGATAGTGTTGTGGTTACTCAGCAAGAAAATATCCAATGGGTGAGAGAGATGCAATGTGAGGGCGTCATCTGATTGGCCTGCGACATAGTCCCGACTTGTCGGGATCGCGCAACGACGCCTCCAAAGGAGTCCTTTCCGAAGGAACCCTTCGGGTCGGATAAGGACGTTGCTTAGTCGAAGACTCGACCCACCGACCCCGGGTTACGTGATGGAATCGGCAGCGCTTCGTTTTCCAAGCTTCGCCGCGAGAAAGGTGATTATCGTGATCAAGCCGAGCAACAGCACGGAGTACGCAGCGGCCGCGCCGAAATTGTACGAACGCATGTGGGCGAGGATTTCAACCGCTATGGGACGATTTGAATACGAATAGAGAAGAACGGAAGATACGAATTCGCCCAGCGCAGTAATCATCACCAAGAGCGCGCCGGAGGTAATACCGGGGAGAATCAAAGGCAAAACAACTTTGGAGAACTTCTGCCACGCAGTCGCTCCGAACGTGTCCGCTGCTTCGGTCAACGAATCATCCATCTGCGCCAATGACGCTGTTGTCGATCTGACGACCACCGGAAACAAGCGAATGAAGTATGCAAGCGGTAATATCCAGAACGTCCCCACAAGAATCGTCTGTGCTGAAAATATTGTCGGTTTGTTGAACGCGAGAATCAATGCGATGGCAATAACAGTTCCGGGAACGGCATAGGGCATCGTCGCAAAAAGATCAATGGCGAAGCGCCAATGTCTCAGCCTTCCTTTTGTCGTCAGATACGCAGTGCTCACGCCGATAACGATGCTCGCAGCCGCAGTGATGATGCTCATCAAAACAGAATTTCTGATCGGCACAAGAAACGATGGCTCGTCAAAAAGCTTTGCATAGTTCTTCATCGTGTAGGCGTCCGGAAGAATCTGCCACGTCCACGAGCCTTCGCGGGCAAACGAAATCACGAAAATGGTGATGATCGGAAGAAGCTCCAGAGTCAACAGGGCGAAGCAAAGTCCTATCATCCCGATCTTGACATATCTGCTGAGCGGGAGAACGCCGTTTCTCACAACTCCTTTCGTGCCCGACGAAGGTGCGCCTTCAGCGGCAGCCTTCAGCAGCACAAAGAAGAGAATGGAGATCACGGTGAGTCCAATGGCTTCAGCCGCGGCAACGTTCAGCTCTCCATTGAGTTTTGCGTTGTAGATTTGCAGGGTCATGAACCGTCTATTGCCGCCAAAGATGAGCGGCGCGGAGAATGATGCCATGCTTGCCATGAATGTGAGAATGGATGCCGCAAGCACTGCGGGCTTGAGTGCGGGGAGAATAACCATGCGGATGGTTCTCATGGGCGAGCTTCCGAGCGACTGCGCCGCTTCGAGCTGCGAAGCGTCGAGAGCGCGAAGGGCGGTGGAAGCAAATAGGTAGAAGTAAACGTAAAATGAATACGTGTGAACAGCAACGATTGCATACATGCCTTCAAGCCCGACCCACCATGAACCGGCGATGGGTCGAAGCACACGCGTGAGTATTCCGCTCTCGCCAAACACGAAGAGAAATGCGATCACACCGACGAGCGGTGGCATGGCAATCGGAAGAACTGCGAGGCGGGAAAGAGTGGTGCGAAGCGGAAACTCACACTGCGTAAACACGAATGCAAGAAAGAGACCCGCGACGCAACTGAAAAGAACGGAGAGCAGCGACACAAC
>JANNUB010000594.1:0-12204 GCA_031394795.1 Ignavibacteriota bacterium
CCAGCTGGGCTCAAGTGTGGAAAAAGGAGGACCTCTCCTTTCGAAGCCGATTCACGGACCGTTGATCGTTACCGGGAATCTCTCCACAGATCTCTTCGGTCGAAATTCCCTCACTCCGGTTCTGCAAATTCAAAACGAGGGCTTGACAGTAGAAGCTCCTCGTAAATCTCCCTGGCTCGCTGCGGGACTTTCCGCCGTCCTTCCCGGCGCCGGTGAATTCTACGCGGAGAGCTATTGGAAGGCAGCCCTCTTCCTCGCGGTTGATGTTGCCGCGTGGGCGCTTGCATATTCGTTCGACAAAAAGGGGGATACCCAAACGGAGTTCTTCCAGAACTATGCGGACCAGCATTGGAGTGTGATTCGCTATGCAGTATACGCCGACAGCACACTTGCTCCTAGTGCTCAGACATACAATTGGCTTATTCCAAACACGGACGGCCGAAAACCCTGGGAGCGCATCAACTGGGACGAGCTGCACCGTATGGAGCGAGACATTGGGAGTTTACCGGGCGGGGTTGGAACATATTATTCTCATACTCTTCCTCGGCGTCCCGAACAACAATACTACGAGTTGATCGGGAAGTATCACCAGTACAATCAGGGATGGGATGATGCGCCGCAGAGGTTTGTCTTCGGCGATCCGGTAACAACTCGGTTTCTTTACTATGCCGCCGAGAGGGGAAAAGCCAACGTCTACTTCTCGGATGCCACGACGTTCGTGACCGTCGCTCTCGTGAATCACGTGGCGAGCGCGATCGATGCTGCGTGGACGGCAAGCTCGTTCAACAAGAGCGTGCACGCATCAATGCGGATACAGAATGTGCCGACGCGCTCCGGTCTCGCGAAGGTGCCGGTGGTGCGGGTGGAGATTTCGTTCTAGTGTTGCTCTACAGACTTATTGGATAGCCGCCGCGTTGGGAGTCCTCCGAGTTCTCCGCGTTCTCTGTGCCCCTATTTCGGCACGCGCAGCATTACATAGAGCGCCGCGGCAAGGAAAATCAGGTTGGCCAGCCACGCAGTCAGAAGCGGATGCAGGTCGCCATTGTAGCCGAAGACCTGGCTGACCTTCATAAAGATGAGATAGATGAAGCAGATGAGCAGACTGATGCCGAGCTGCACGCCGATGCCTCCCCGTCGCTTGACGGAAGCGAACGGCACTCCGAACAGAACAACGATCACCGAAGCAAACGGAAACGAGATCTTGCTGTAGAAATCCACACGCCATTTTGCGACATCCTGACCGGCTCGTTGTTGGTTTTCGATAAACTGCTCGAGCGACCGGTAATCCATTTCATCCGGCTGTTCCTGTTTCTTTCTCAAATCGTCCGGATTGAAATGTAGTCTATCGGACTCACGGATATCGAAACGCTCCAGTGATTCTTTTTCCCTCGTGAACCAGCGTCGCATGCCGTTGCGCAGCATCCATCGCTGCCCGGCGGAGTCCCATTCCATCGTTTGCGCATCTACCCGCGCCGTGAGTATTGTGAGATTCGTGTCGCTGAAATCCTGAATGCTGACGCGGCTGGCGACCTCCCGCGTGTCGTCGAAATACCCTAAGGACAGGATGCGCGTCGGCGTGTCCTGCACGTAAATGTTCGCGCCCGAGCCGCTGATGGTGTTCTTGTTGAGATACACGCGCTCGATCGTGAATTTCTTCTTGTTTGCTTTCGGCACGATCCATCCGTTGAAGTATACGGACGCCACGCTCACGAGGAATGCAACGATGATGTACGGGATCATCAAACGGTAGAGGCTCGCCCCGCTCGCCTTCATTGCCGTCCATTCGTTTTGTGTGGATAACCGCGCGGTGACGAACAGGCTTGCGAGCAGAATCGCTACGGGCATGATCAGCTTGATGATCTCGGGAAGAAAGTAGAAATAGTATGTTGCAATGATGGTGGCGGTTGCCTGTCTATCAATGAAGTCGTCCAAATTCTCCATCGCATCAATGACCACAAAAATCACGAGAACGGCGAGCAGCGAGAAGAGCGCCGTCGTCAGAAACTGCTTTACAATGTAGCGGTCAATCAAGTTCATGTGGCAGGTTCATGCGGCTGCGGCTTGTGTCGGTGAGGATTCGTCCGACAGATCTCTTCGCCATCGTCCGGGAATGAGTCGCTTCAAGAAACTCCAATCAATCACAACAGATTCTTTTCCGACGCGGATAGTGAGAAAGATTCCGAGAATGCCAAGCAGAATGTTCGCCGACCACATTCCCCAGAACGGGGAGAGGATGTTCCGGTCGGCAAGCTTCTCGCCGCCAATTAGAAACGACCAGTAGAGCAAGAAGAATCCCATACTCAGTGTCGCGGCGATTCCAAAACCACCGCGCTTGGACATGATGCCGAGGGGGAGTCCGATCAGGACGAAGACGAGACATGCAACAGGGATTGAGTATTTTTTGTGAATCTCGACTCTGTATTGATCGCTCTGTGTACCGAGCATGTTTATGCGCAGCAGCTCGTTTTGCACAGAAGACTTCATGAGGCGGGCACGTGTTTCCGGTGGTTCGCCTCCCTGAATGGGAGAGAATGCAATGTGCATACGCGAAGGGAGACTCTGGAGGATCGGCGCGGCAGACGGGCCGTCATTCCCCTGCGGGGGAGTTATGCGCGCGGTCAAGAGTCGCTGCAGTTCCAAGGAAATAGTATGCCGTACGGACGTATCGAGCGACCGCTGCGCGAGCTGCAGGCTGTCCACGATGTGCATCATCGCCTGCGCACTCAGCTCCCTGTCGCCGCGCATAACGGCGCCTTCCGCAGTACGCTCGAAATCGAAACCCTGCACTTCCGTCACGATACGGTGCTTTTGAAAACGGATGCGCTTGTATTCCCTCATGTCCGCCACATCAAGCTCGTGAATCTCGCCGTTCCGCAAATCCATGATCAGCTTGCGGACGTCTGATGAGAACGAGATCGTGCCGCGTTCGGCGGTGATGACGATATTGGCATTCGGATTGGTGTAGTCATACAACGTGATGCCTTCGAGGTCGTTGCTGTTTTCGAATGTCTTGTGCGCGAGCATGCTGTATCCCTGGATTTCCTGTGAAAATAATCCGGCGACCAGATTGAATGTCGGGCGTTTGCGCCGGATGTCCATGGTGAGCGTTTTCGCTTTATGATTCGCTTCCGGCAACACGTCGTTGTTGAACATGATGAGCAGAGCGCAGAGCGCTGCAGCAGCGAGAAGGATCGGCGCCATCATTCTGTAGATGCTGACCCCGCCGGCTTTCATTGCCGTGATCTCATTGTGCGACGAAAGCTCGCCGAACGCCATGAGCACTGCAACGAGCACCGACATCGGAACGGCAAGCACGAGCATCCAGGCAAGATTGAGCGTGATGAGTTCCATGATCGTCCACATGCTCAGGCCTTTTCCCACGAGCTGGTCAATGAATTTCATGACGAACTGAAGGAGGAACAGAAACATCAGCGTGCAAAGTGAAAAGACAAAGGGCCCCACGTGTGCACGGAGAAGATACCATGAGAGATGTCGAGGGAAAAACTGCATAGAAGAATATAAAAAAAATCGAGTGCGGAAGCGCCAAGAGTTAAAGTAGCTCAAATCCGACATAGAATTTTTCTCCCACGAATCAACACGAATTCTCACGAATTGGTTTTGAGATTGTTGCTTTAGCCTTTTCCTTTCATCCTATTCGTGTCAATTCGTGAGGATTCGTGGGCAGAAATTTCTAAATCGGAATTGAGGAAAGCAGCTCAAATCCGACGTAGCCCCTACTCACCGAAACCATCTTGATATTAAGTCAACATTTCTCTAAGTTAAAGTAAGCCGAGCATACATTCTCGGTCCCACGCACAGGAGAAAACCATATCGAATGACGTTTGCTATCGCTTGAAGACGCCGGTCTTCGGGGCCAGGACCGAAGGAGAGTAGCCAAAGGCACTGGCATGGCATCGGCGCAAGGTTGGACACCATCACATTTATCGTCCACCTCCGAAGGAGTCTCGACGAGTCCCAACGGGTCGGGTCTTCGACGAGTCGTCGACCTTCGGACGTTGAAGGCATAACAAATTGAACATCGCTGTGGTTGGAGTCCGCTCACAACGCAAACACCTTCTTTACACCTCTCTTCGTGCAGCAAGTTTCTTGCTGGCGGCGTTTCTGTTTCTCTTCGTCCTTCTGCATCCGTCTGTTTCTTCTGGAACGTATCGTACCGGCAGCGAATTTGCGGTCTCACCGCTCGCGGTCTCACCGCTCGCGGTTGCACCGCTTGCAGTTGCACCGGCCGATTCGGATGAGGCGAAGAACTCCCAACAACAAACCCCGCAGCTTCCCGGTAGGTCCCGGACAGGCGGGCGTGGAAGGGGAAGCGGCTCAGCGACCATTGCAAAGGATACAACCCAGAAAGGAGCCGCTCCAGTCTCCGAAGATTCAACATGGGTGGTGTGCCTCGATTCCACGGCGCGGCTCGCACAGTGGCATTACAGGCGATACGATCCGAAACAGGCGCAGCCCTTCCCGGATCGTTCGTATCCTCTCTTTGCGCAGCCACTCCAACTCCGCCATGAACTGACGCCGGACTCGACGTTCACATCGTTCCGGGTTCGACGGAGACTTGGCGATGCAGACGTGAGAATCCCCGTCAACCTCTCTTTGAAAGAGTATGTAGCCGCCCGGCAGAAGTATGAGCTTCGCAAGCTCCTTGCCGACGAGGCACGGAAACCCAAAGCGTTTCGGGGAAAGCGCGATATCGGAGATGTATTTTCCAGCTTTACAAAGCTTCAAATTCCTATTCCCCCCAATCCAATCTTCAGCATTTTCGGAAAGCCGGAGATTAACCTGCAGATCAGCGGAGGCGTAGATATCCGCGCGGGGTTCCGCAACACGAGCAGCGACCGGGCAACGCTGAACCCGCTCGACCAGACGCGCAATGAGCCAGACTTCAATCAAGAAGTTCAGGTTGCTGTTAATGGCACCATCGGCGACAAGCTCAACATCCTCGCCGATTGGAACACCCAGCGCACATTCGAGTTCGAAAACCAGCTGAAGATCAAATACACCGGCTACGACGATGAGATTGTACAAAGCGTCGAGGCGGGAAACGTATCCATGCAAACACCGACGTCGTTCATTGGCAGCAGCGCCGCGCTGTTCGGCATCAAGGCGAAGTTTCAGGCCGGCCCGTTGACACTCACGACCATCGCCTCGCAAAAGAAAGGTCAGATCAAGGAAGTGGAGGCGAAAGGCGGGGCGCAAGATATTCCATTTGAGATTCAGCCATGGAATTTCTCGACGAACCATTTCTTCATTGATGAATCGTACCGACCCTACTACGAGCCGTACTACCAGTTCGATCCGCCGCAGGTTCCAAGCCAAAGCGATCAAATCGTGGAAATCGAAGTATGGGGGCAATACGTTGGTATTGATCGCTCCCAGACACGGAATGGAGTTTCAATCATTGATCTGCCCGCCCGACCTGCAGGTGGATACCACGACAGTATTCGGAATAGCCCTGAAACTGCAGGCCAGACGGAGGCAGCTCTTTACAAAATTCTCCAACGAGACAAGGACTACGAATTGGTTGGCGATGGATATATTGGCGTTGTATCGCTTGTCGGTGTTAATGAAACTCAGTCTGTCGGCGTTGCCTATAGAACCGCCGGTGGGCTGCAGGTCGGTGAGTTCTTCCGAGATGTTTCTGGAAACGACTCGAGCAAGATAGCGTTGCGTTTGCTCAAGCCGCGAAACCTCGTTGCCGTTGGTCCGAGTTACCGCAAGGCGTGGAATCGAATGCTAAAGAATATCTATTCTATCCCCGTCAGAAATGTAAAACAGGAAGGGTTTTCGCTGGAGGTTGTGAGAAAAGCTTCCGGACTAGAGGATCAAAAGGATCTCAAGGGTCAACCACTGCTGCAAGTGCTCGGGCTTGATCGCTACAATTCTCAGGGGGTTCTTGGTTCGGACAACGTCTTCGACTTTCGTTCGGGGAGAACAATCAATCAGGCTCGCGGAGAGATCATCTTTCCGTCGCTTCGACCATTCGATTCAACGATCGTCCGGTATTTCTCGACGCGCGGCGGACTTGCCCCTGGAGACTCTTCGATTCTCTACAAAGAAATCTACGACACGACGCGCACGGAAGCACAACGCGTCAACTCCGAAAAGAGTTATGTCCTCAAAGGTTCAGCAAAGGGTGAAGCGAGCTCGAAATATCAACTGGGCTTCAATGTTGTTGAAGGAAGTGTAAAGGTCTGGTTCAACGGAACACAACAAGTCCCGAACGTTGATTACACGGTGGACTACATTGTCGGCGAAGTGAATATTCGAAATCAGTCGGCATTAGTTCCGGGAGCGAATCTCCTGATCAAATACGAACAGAACGATTTATTCCAGCTTGCGTCGAAGACGCTCCTCGGCGCCCGGGGCGACCTGTTTGTTTCGCAAAACACAAACGTTGGCTTCACGATCATGAATCTCAACCAGCAGTCGCTGAGCGACAAAGTGCGCTTAGGCGAGGAGCCGAACACGAACACCATATTGGGCATTGACGGTCAAACGTCGTTCACACTTCCCTTCTTGACAAGTGCAATCGACGCTTTGCCATTTGTCCAGACGCGCGAGAGCTCGGAGTTGAAGGTGAGTGGTGAGGCGGCGTATGTTATCCCGGATCCGAATACGCGTAAGAGCACTATTGCGAGCGATGCTGGCGAAAGCATCGCGTTCATTGACGATTTCGAAGGATCTCGCCGTACTATTCCGCTCGGAACGGTTTTCGCGCAGTGGACTCAGGCGAGTCCGCCGGCGACCCCTGCCGACAGCGGGGTGTTCCTGCCTGGTATAGCCGATTCCGTCAAAATGAACTCGAAGGGGAAGACTACCTGGTACAATGTCCATAACGCCATCCGCCTGACGGACGTGTATCCCGATAAAAACGTCGGAACGGGCGCCAACAATATCACGGTGATGGATGTGCTCTACTTGCCGAAGAATCGGGGCATGTTCAACTATAGCGCGCGGCTTGATACGACGCTTGTCCGCGGAAAGAACTGGGGCGGCATCATGAAACCGATCTCGATCTCCGGTACGAATCTGATCACAGAGAACATCAACTTCATCGAAATTTGGATGCAAGTCCTCAGACCCGGAGGTACAGCGCCGGGGAAGATGTACATTGATATCGGTTCGATCAGTGAGGACGCTGTTCCGTACGCTACGCCCAGCAGGCTCAATCCGGGTTTGAACACGGAAGACCTGGTTCCTCCAAGCACGACGATCAACAACAATTTGCTGGCACATGAAGATGTTGGGTTGGATATGTTGAGAAATGATGCCGAGCTTAGTCGCTATGGAGATCTGAACAGAGATGGCGATCCGAGCGGCGATGATTTTATTGCCGTGACCGGACAAGGCGCCACGGTAGACGCTTATCGAAAATTCAACGGAACGGATAGCAACCGGACATCCACGAACGGCATCTATCCCGATACGGAGGATTTAAACACGAACGGTATTGTGGATCGTTCCAACTCGTTCTTTCGGTATGAGCTTTCCCTTGAAACTGATCGGTCGCGCAACCCGCGTATTGTCGGCGGAGGTATCAAAGGCAGCTCGTACTATCAATTTCGTATTCCCATCGTTGAGTTTTCGAAGCGGGTTGGCACTCCCACTCTCGAAAATGTCGAGCACATCCGCATGGCGTTCCAGAATGCTGAGGATTCCATCTGGATTCGGATCGCAGACTTTTCGCTTGTGGGAAATCAGTGGCAGGAACTGAAGCGCAACGATTCAACATTTGCGGTTGCGGTTGTTGGTGTGGAGGAGAACGGTGATTTCTATGCTTCGCCGCCCGGTGTTATCCGTGAGCGCGATAGGACGCAGCCGGATCTCAATGTGACGGCGAATGAGCAATCGTTGGCGTTAGTGCTCAAGAATGTTCCCGTTGGGGAGTCGCGTCAGGCAGTGAAGTTCCTGACGTACCGGCCGATTGACGTCTTCAATTACAAGAAGATGAAGATGTTCGTTCATGGCGATTCGGCGTTTAAGTACACGAGTCCAACCGAATACGATGCGGAGTTTTTCTTCCAGTTCGGCGCCGACTCGCTTAATTTCTATGAATATCGCGCTCCTATTCATCCATCGGAGCCAATCTTTCAGAGCGATGGCGTAGATACCCGTGCCCAGAAGCTCTGGCACGTACTGAACAATGTCGAGATTCGATTCTTAGATCTTACCGCCATCAAACAGGGGCGCGATTCGGCGCATATCCGGTCGAGACCATTTGCGGTGCCGGATGGACCGCCCGGCGCGGTCTATATCGTCCGTGGCAATCCTTCTCTCACGCAGATTCGCTACATGGCATATGGTGTTAAGAACCGGAGAGGGTCTGGCCTGCCGCTCAAAGGCCAAGTATGGGTGAACGAGCTTCGCGTGGTTTCCGTTGATGATTCGCGCGGCTGGGCGTATCGCTTCGACGTGGGCATGAAGCTTGCCGACCTCGCAAATGTTTCATTCAACTATTCGAAAGTCGATCCGAATTTTCACAACCTCGAGCAACGGTTTGGCTCGCGGCAAACGGGCATCAACTGGGGGCTCAATGCGAACATGGATGTGGGAAGGTTTTTTCCCTCGGAATGGGCAGGCACCACGATCCCGATATCCTACTCGCACGCGGAGAATCTCGTCCGCCCGAAGTACCTTCCGAATTCCGATGTGTCGGTCGAGGCCGCCGCGCTGCTGGCTGGCGCTTCTGGCGCACAGCTTCGTCTTGACGCGGAATCGTACCGCGTTTCCGATACGTGGTCGGCGACGTCGTTCCGCATCGGACTCCCGTCGGATGAGTGGTGGGTTCGCGACACGTGGAACAAACTCACATTCGGCTTCAATTATACAAAATCGCATGAGCGAAACCCTTCGACCGCGCGGCGCCTTTCATGGCAGTGGGGTGCAAGCATTACCTACGGCTTGACGCTGAATCCCGACTACTCTTTCCAGCCGTTCAAGGATCTGTTCGATGGAATGTGGTTTCTCGATGAGTACAAGGACCTGAAAATCTATTATACGCCGCAATCGTTCAATTGGTCGTTCCGGGCAAATCGCTCCCGCGATGTTTCACTCAACAGGTCGCTGCCGGGACAGCCGGCCGCGCAAGAACAGATTTCCCGCAACTTCAACGCGTCGCGCTCCATGAGCTTCAACTGGAAACTGACAGAAGGCGGAATGCTCAGCCCCTCGGGCGATTACTCACTGAACATCGAATCGAGCTGGCTGGACTTGGAAACGGACCCGCGCACAAAGGCGCAGCGCAGGTTTTCGAGTATCATGGACGATATCTTTTTCAATAACGCGCTCATCAATTTCGGACAGGATCGCGCGTACGCACAACGGAATAACTTCAACACCAAGCCGAACATTCCCAACATCTTCAACATCAAGAAATATCTCGACCTGTCTTTGGGCTACAGCGTGGATTACAGCTGGCGAAACGACGTGGCGCAGGGTGACTTGAGCAAATCTGCAGGATGGAGCAACAGCATCAACGCTTCGATGAACTTCCGGCTTAAGGCGCTGTTCGATCCGCTCTTCGAGGAGAGCGCATCATCAACCGAAGGCAAGGCTCTCGGACGGAGAAGGGATGACCCTCCTCCGCCCGATGATTCGACCTCGGTCGCGCAGGCCGCCGATTCGACCTCGACAGAGAGAACCGGCGGACTCGCCAAGACGCTCGAACAGCTTAAGACTTTAGTGAGGGTGTTCATCAAAACTCCGTTCCTTGATTATGATAACATCAGCATCACGTTCACGCAGTCGAATCAGGTGGGCAATAGCGGCGTCGTCGGTCGGCCGGGGTTCGTAAATTTCTGGGGCAGGATTCCGTTCATTCAAGATGCCGATCCGAAATACGGCCCGTCGCGTCTTTACCAACTCGGACTCATCAGCGATCCGCATGGCAGATTGACCCGCTTCGGAGCGCGGTCGAAATTTCCATGGTTCGGGTGGGATGTAGAGCCGGGGGTACGTGCTCCGAACGGATTGCTGACGAACACCTTCTCGCAGTCAAATCGTTTGTCGTTCAAGACAAGCCGCTCGTTGTGGGAAGGCGCTCGCCTTGATCTGAATTGGAATGTCGGATGGTCGTCCCGCCGCAATGAGAACTTCAATACGGATTCGTTAGGCCGACCGAGGGCGGGTTCGATTCCGGTGTTGAATTCATCCGGCAGCATCGAACGTTCATTCCTGACTTTTCCTAACGTGTTGTTCTTCAGCATATTCAAGACGGACATAAAAAAAGTCGGCCAGCTCTATCAGCAGTTCCGACAAACGAAATCGGGGGCGGACGATTCCGACGAGGAGAAGCTCGCGCGTGCGTTCGAAGAAGGATTTGAGGCGGCGCCGTTTTTCAAGAAATTGTTCGGCAAGTACACGCCGCGCGTAAATTGGACGCTGCACTGGGATGGACTGGAGCGCGTCCCGATCTTTGCGGGTTTCGCTTCGCGTGTCTCGCTCGATCATGCGTACACATCGAATTTTACGCGCGGTTTCGACTCACGGCAGAATGTCGGTGAGCGGACACAGTCCGAACGGATTGCGTACGGCTTCACTCCGCTCGTTGGAATGAACATCTCCTTCAAAGATTTCCTCAAGGGTCAAATGCAGGCGACGGCGCGCTACAATACGAATACCACATACGATCTGAATCTCTCGGCGCAGAATATCATCGAAGCTCTCGCGCAGGAAATTTCTGTCTCGGCATCGTACAGCAGGCGTGGTTTTGAAATCCCGTTTTTCGGACTATCGCTGAGCAACGATCTCGAGTTCAACGCCTCATATTCGTTGACAAAGAATTCTCGACTCCAGTATGAACTTCGGAAACTCGCTGCAGGCAACACAACGGGCGAAGCGCTGGAAGGCACGACCCGCACGACGTTTGAGCCGCGAATCAAGTACACGCTCAGTCAACGCGTCAATGCGTCAATCTACTACCGTCTCACGAAAATTACGGCGGATGAGAACACATCCACAATCCCCGGCAGCACGACGAACGAAGCGGGATTGGACCTACACATTTCGATTCAGTAAATCGCAAATTCACTGAACAATCCGTAGATTAATGATGATGGAAGAATCCAAAGGCAAAATACTCTGGGTGGACGACGAGATTGATCTGCTCAAGCCGCACATCCGGCTCCTCTCCGAACGCGGGTACAACGTGGAAACTGCCACGAACGGCGAAGATGCAGTGACCATGGTAAAAAAACAGACGTACGATCTTGTGTTTCTTGACGAGATGATGTCCGGCATGGGTGGGCTGAGAACGCTTGCGGAGATCAAGGACTTGCGTCCGAATCTCCCGGTCGTGATGGTGACGAAGAACGAGGAGGAGACGCTGATGGAAGAGGCCATCGGCGTGAAGATCTCGGATTATCTCACAAAGCCCGTGAATCCGAGTCAGATCCTGATGGCGTGCAAGAAATTCCTGGAGAGCAAACAGATTACGGGAGCGGCGGTTTCACGGGACTATATCAAAGAGTTCAACGAAACTTCTGTGGCGTTGATGAACCCTCTCGGGTTCAGGGACTGGGTGGATATTTACGCGCGGCTTGTCAATTGGTCAATTGAGCTTGACGATCATGCCGAGCTGGGACTGAAGCAGACGCTTACCGATCAGTTTCGCGAGTGCAATCTCGCATTTGGAAAGTTCGTTGAGAAGCATTACCGCGATTGGGTTGCCACGGCTGACGACAAGGATCGCCCGGTACTGTCGAACGAAATCGTGGACAGGTTCCTGATTCCCGAATTGCAGAAGAATAAGTCCGTTTTCTTTTTCGTCGTAGATTGTTTGCGGCTCGATCAATGGCTGATGATGGAGGACCTGCTCCATGAGTATTTCGACGTGACGAAGGAGTTTTACTACGGCATTCTTCCGACGGCGACTCCGTATTCGCGCAATGCAATTTTCAGCGGCTCGTTCCCGAGCGACATTGAGCTGCGGTATCCGGAACTATGGGAAAAAAACGAAGACGACGAGAACAGTCGCAACCGTTTCGAGAAACAGTTCCTCGATGGATTGCTGGAGCGAAGAAAGATTTCGCTCAAGCCCGAGCCAAAGTACATCAAGATTCTCGACGCGGAATTCGGGCGCGGCATCGAAGGTAATATCGGCTCATACACAAACTCGAAGCTGACCTCCATTGTCGTGAACTTCGTAGATATGCTCGCGCACGGGCGGTCCGATTCTTCGCTGCT
>JANNUB010000045.1:0-6024 GCA_031394795.1 Ignavibacteriota bacterium
CCGACCTCCAGTTGGTGACGGGTGTAACCAGCGCGGGTGCAGGCGATGGAAAAACAGTTGTAGCGGCAAATCTCGCGACATTCTTTGCCCTTGATACACAAGATGACACCGTGCTGGTTGATCTGCAGTTTAACAATCCCCGCCTCCATGAGGCCTTCGGTGTTAGCCCAACGCCTGGGATTCTGGACTCGCTACGTAACGACACGATTACTCTCTCCCGTACTGCTATTAAGGGACTGTGGTTACTACCGCTTGGCGAGATGAAGGGAAACGTGATGAGCTTCGAAAAGGTGCTCGAATTGCGCGAAGTGATTTCCACACTCAAACAACATTTCAGATTTATTGTCATTGACCTTCCGTCGGCAATGGAACCCTCATTTCCGGGAATGATCACAAGTCAGTTGGATGGCTTTGTGATTGTCGTATCGACCGGCAAAACGAAAAAAGTAGATATCAGTCAGATTGTTTCCACGCTGAATGAGAACAAGATCATCGGCTTCGTCATGAATCGAGTTTCGAAAGGGGCATTCGGACAATGATCGTCATCGTTTTGATACTCGTAGCGATGTACTACGTGGTGTACACCAGGTCGCGGGAAGTGCAAGTGCAAGTGCGCGGGCGCTCTCGCGTAATTGTTGTTGCTTGCATTCTTTCGTCGGCGGTCTTCGGCTACGCCTTCTACCAAGCCACGAAGCCTCCTGAGGTAGATTATTATGCAACGCGCTGGCTCTTCGCGATTCAGAACCTGAACGCCCGCTTTGTAAGCCGGGGGCTTCCACATAAGATTAGTGAACCCTGGAAATGAGGGAGCAAAAGAAGTTAGGTACTATGCGCAAGGATAGTACCTCCTCTCTCCGTCTTCTTGCGGGGATCGCCTTGGCTGCTGTGCTTCTTTCTCTTTTCAATCTGTTCTTGGAGGGAAATGCCGCAGCGACCCTCGGACTTGTCCTCGTCATTCTTTTGCTTGGTGTTTCACTCCTTCGCCCGACGCTAAGTTTGTATGCCCTGGTGTTCTTTGCGTTAGCAATCGAGCAGCACGCGCCCGCTGGGTCGTGGACAGAAAAGATCCCTTACCACGTGAACGTTAGTGGTGCGTATCCCATGCTAAGTGGGCTCTCCATGAATCCGTTGGAAGTCCATCTGTTATTTATTATTGTGGGATTGTTACTTCGCCACTTGATTCTCCGGCAAGAATGGGCGCCCATCCTTGTCCCTAAATCTCTTCTACTGTACATTGGGTCCATCATCTTTTTCATTGCATACGGAGTGTTTCGCGGCGGATCGATGTTCCCAGCATTGTGGGAAACGCGCGGCATATTATATCTTGCCATCTTAATGCTCGTTGTCCCGCAGATTGTTCGAACACGTAAACAGGTTAATCATGTTTTTGGGGCAATTATCGCAGGAATTACTTTTCGCATACTGGAGGTCAACTTTCTTTATGCAAGCGCGGGTTTTTCGCTTGAGGGTAGCGATGGAATGGGCAACCATGAAGATGCGGGTTTCTTTGCAGTGCTGGTGGTCTTTGCCATTGCATTGTATGCGCTGAAGGTCGAGAACATTTCACTAAGAAAAGCAGTGACAGTTCTTGTCATTCCCGCGCTCATCGCGATTGTTGCATCAGACCGACGTACTGCCTATCCTGTTATTGGCGCAGCTGCTGTTTTGCTCGTGTTTCTGTTGTCACAGGAGGCGCACCGCAAGCTAATGCGCTATGCATGGAAGGCGGTGATTGTGGCTGTTCTCTACATTGGCGTCGGCTGGAACGTAAGAGGCAGCTACGCGATTTTCGGTCCCGTAAAGAACATACGTGAAGGCCTCGCGGGAGATGAAGCGGCGGAAGCAGGCGCATCGTACACATCAAATCTCTATAGAAAAGTGGAGAATTATGATTTGTATCGAATGGCGAGAGAGCAGCCTATTCTCGGCTATGGATACGGGTCGTTGGTGGACTATTTTCTTCCAGTTCCTGTTACATGGGATCTTGGCGTTTATATCCCGCATAACCAGATTCTGGGAGTTCTCGCGAAAACCGGCATTGTAGGGTTTACCATTTTCATCTATTTCTATCTCTCAATTCTGGCAGAAATTGGTCGAGGGTTCAAGGAGTCTGCCCAGGATCCATACCTCCAGGCTGTTTTGGCATTCGTTGGAGCTGCAATCGTCAACCATATTGTTTTCTCGTTCTTTGATATCATTCTCACATACTTTAGGTGCAATATTTTGTTGGGGACGTTGTTGGGCATTACGGCATCGATACTGACGCTCCAACGCAGCCAGGCGAAAGACACTGAGAAGATGGCGCCGCCTAATGCCAAGCCTCACACTACGCCGGCGAGATGGCTTCTGGAGCAACACAAGGAAGATGCTTCCTCGGTGCACAACTAGTCGATATTTTCTTATTTGGAAAAGTCAAAAAACATAATCAGTCATACTCGATAAACATCAAAGGGAGTTGTAGAACATGAAGAGAGTCCTTGTTTGTGGGGCAGGTGGATTCATTGGTAGCCATCTTGTCAAGAGACTAAAGCGAGAAGGGTATTGGGTACGCGGAGTGGATTTGAAGTATCCGGAGTACAGCCCGACTCACGCTGATGAGTTCGTAATCGGAGACCTGCGGGATCAAGAAGTCTGCCGTTCGGTAACCGACGTCCAGTTTGAGGAAATCTACCAGTTAGCTGCGGATATGGGAGGTGCCGGCTACATCTTCACGGGCGATCACGACGCCGACGTGATGCACAACTCGGGAACCATCAACCTCAATATGGTGGAGCGAGCAAGAGTATCGAGTGCAAAGAAGATTTTTTATTCTTCATCCGCTTGTATGTATCCGGCATACAATCAAGAAGACCCGGAGAATCCCAAATGCTCCGAGGATTCAGCTTACCCGGCCGCTCCTGACAGTGAGTATGGTTGGGAGAAACTCTTCAGTGAACGCCTCTTTCTTGCCTACCATCGCAACTACGACTTGCAGGTCAGAGTTGCACGCTTTCATAATATATTTGGTCCTGAGGGAACATGGCAAGGGGGACGCGAAAAGGCCCCAGCTGCGATTTGTCGAAAAGTCGCTGAGTCGCCGGATAATGGCGAGATCGAAATTTGGGGCGATGGAAAACAAACTCGGTCGTTTCTCTATATCGACGAATGTCTGGAAGCCGTACGCCGAATGATGGATAGTAGCTTTACCGGTCCCATGAATATCGGCTCGGAGGAGATGGTCACCATTAACAAGCTTGCCGAGATAGCAATGAAGATCGCGGGCAAACGTCTGACCATCCGGCACATTCCTGGTCCCCTCGGTGTCCGGGGGCGTAACTCGGACAATAGGGTGATGCGACAAAATCTGGGCTGGGAGCCAACAATGAGATTGGAGGAAGGACTTTCCAAGAGCTACGTATGGATTGCAGGGCAAGTGGAGGCGGTCCATACATAGACTTCCGGGTTCTGATTGTGATTTTCCAGATATCGTTTGATTATCTCTTGAATCAAGTTATTCATGACGCGCTACACTAGAATAGTTTCTCTTTGTCGAGATGGGGTGATCATTGCAGCCATAGGCCTTTTGCTGCTTATCGTGCTCGAAGTTATCGTAAGGGTCGTGTCTCCCCAGACTACCGAGACCCTGTATATGAACGACAAGTCTCTTGCACTTGCGGATAGCGTATTGGGGCATGTCTATAGACCAAATGCCCATGCGACGGAGAAAGGGCCCGAGTTTGCAGTTGAATATAAAATAAATGCCAATGGTCTGCGTGATGAAACTCTTCACTTCACGCCCAAGCCATCGGGATCAACTCGAATTCTGCTACTGGGCGATTCATTCACCTTCGGAGCGGGAAACGATTATGAGAAAATCTGGCCCGTCATTTTTGAACGTAATCTTCGGAAAGCAAGTTTTGATGTGGATGTCGTCAAAGCAGGTGTAGCTGCGTATGATACGCGAACGGAAGTGTTGTATCTTGAACGATTGTTTCCTCAATACCAGCCAGATATTGTTGTGATAACTTTTCTCGCCAATGATTTTTTCACGAATAGGCCCGTTGAGAATGAACGCTCTGGGTCTGGCGATCGGATCGACATTGCCATACGAGGAAGGGACGACAAAGGTTCACCCTCTCACCTGGCTGTACTCGCAAAACGGCTTTTGATGATGAATGATTGGCTCTACTCAAAGCTCTACATAAGTACCGAGCGAAAAGAGTTCTATGCACTGCCAATGAGTGAAAAACTGAGACAACAGATGGAGGTCACACAGAAGCTGCTGTTAAGAGCAAAACAGTATTGCCTCGCACGAGGGGTTGATATGGTGTTATTGTCGATTCCTCAGTTCTTTCAAGTCATTGTGAAATCCAAGAATTACAAATCGAATGATGTCGACGTGAATCTCCTTGACAGATTGTTTTCCGATTTTGCTGCTGAACAAGGAATTTACTTCATCTCACCCTTTGCGGAATTGTCTGAAAAGTACAGGTCCGATGGAAACGATCTCTATTTCCGATTCGACGGTCATCTCAATAATGCCGGAAATGACTGTGTTGGAGATTATTTCTCGACTGCGTTCATTCAGACGTTCAAGAATCGTCTGCCGACGCGAAATGGATCGGCTGCATCGAACGTTTTCAATAAACTAAACATCACAAAGGAAAATTAAGCAATGAATACTCGATATTCGGTTATCGGATTAGGTAAGTTAGGTGCAAGCATGGCGGCGGCTATCGCGAGCCGTGGATTCGATGTAGTAGGTGTAGATGTTAGCAAGAAGGCTGTGGATTTGGTCAACGCTGGGCACGCTCCTGTCCAAGAAACGGATCTTGAGCAGACAATCGCAGCATACTCATCGCGTATTAAGGCGACTATGAGTCACAAAGATGCTATACTGAACTCAGATGTAACCTTTGTGATCGTGCCGACTCCGAGTGATGAGAGGGGCGCTTTCTCCCTTCAATACGCTGCTTGGGCGTTTCGCGAGATTGGTCGAGGTTTGGCAGAGAAGGGAACTTATCACAACGTAGTATTGACGAGCACAGTGCTGCCTGGTGCAACCCGACAAGGTCTACTTCCAATTCTCGAGGCGGAATCCCGAAAGAAGTGTGGGATAGATTTTGGCTTGTGCTATAGTCCGGAATTCATTGCCCTCGGCAGTGTGATCCGCGATTTTTTACATCCTGACTTTACGCTTGTAGGAGAATTCGACGATCGATGCGGGAGTAATCTGGAGGCGTGTTATCGAGACATCATGCCGGATCATCCGCCATGCATGCGCATGAGTCTTGAGAACGCAGAACTGACAAAAATCTCAGTCAATACGTATGTTACAACCAAAATTACATTTGCCAACATGCTTGCTGATCTTTGTGAGCGTATTCCCGGTGGAGATGTCGATGTCGTGACGAACGCCCTTGGGTGTGATCGCCGAATCGGGCACAAATACTTAAAGGGCGGACTTGGGTATGGAGGCCCCTGTTTTCCCCGTGATAATCGTGCGCTCGGCTTTATCGCACGTGCACTCGATGGCAAGGTGGAACTGGCAGAAGCGACCGACCATGCAAACCGATCGATGCCGGAGAGAATCGTAGACCGATTGCGTCCATTTATCAAGAAGGGATCAACCATTGGACTGCTGGGTCTCTCCTACAAACCTCACTCGCATGTGATCGAAGAGTCTCATGGAATCTATCTCGCTAGATCGCTTTCCCAGGCGGGTGCGCGGGTTGTTGCGTATGATCCGTTGGCGAATGAGATGGCACGATCAGATCTCCAAGATCAGGCTGTCATCCTTAATTCCGCGAAAGAGTGTTTGTCTCAGGCTGATGTGGTTCTTGTAACAACTGCTGACCCGGAGTTCAAGAACTTGAAAGCAGCTGACTTCGACAAAGCAGGAGGCAAGACTATAGTCGTGGACTTCTGGAGGATTCTTGACAAGGAACTAAGCAATCATCCTCACGTGGAGTATATTCCGTTTGGGCGTAGTACTCAGGACGAAGCGAATGCGGCACGTCTCCGGAAATTGTGGGGTGGTACTCA
>JANNUB010000108.1:0-3885 GCA_031394795.1 Ignavibacteriota bacterium
GTTAAGACTCGTTGACGATATCGAGACGCCGAGGAATGATACTACTCACCTCTGGGGCTGGGTATCCTCAATTAACATAGATGAGTCTGGAAAGAGATTGGCGATGTTTAATAACAAACCGCCCAGAGTCAGTATCCTTTCCACCGACAACCTCGATCTGATAAGTTCGTGGGGAACTGAAGGTAGAGGACCAGGTGAATTCCTTGTGACGAATAGTTGGGTTGGTTTTAGAAATAGCGTCCTCTATGTATTTCAAGGTCACCGAACATCACTCTTTACGTTGCGGGGAGAACACCTCGACAAGGACCATCCGGAGAAAAGAACTGCATGGGCAAATTCCAGAGTTGATTGGACAAGTGGGTTGGATGACGATGGGAATTGTTATTTCTGGGACGAAGGGCTTGCAGCCAGCCATGTAGTAATCAGGCGAACTCCAGAGGGAAAATTGCAAAAACTCATCGACAGGAAGAAGCTTCCCTTGGAGCCTCAGTCATTTTCAGAACTCGCTGTGCGGTTTGGAGTCCTTCGACGTGGTGATGTAATCGCGACATTCAAGGAACCGTTTGTCTTAAGGACAGACGCCAATGGGGTGGTTCGATGGATAAGAAACCTCGTTCAACTTGTACCTATGTTACGCGCAGAATACGATGCCGTGGAAAAAAAAGAATCGCTATTCCCTTTGACAGCTTTTTGGGCCGATCAAGAATATGTAGTCTTGTCGTACGCTAATCCAACGCAAAGAATAAGGCACCCAATGAATTTCTTCGTTGTTCTCGACTCTGAAAAAGGAGATCTATTGCGCGTTGTCTACGCCCCGGAGAATGTTCGGCGACAACCACCTGAAAGCGTCAATGCAGACAAGGACGAATCCATATCTTATGTGCCGAGCGAAATTGCGCGCGAAGGAAAACACCTCTTTGTCTTTTCAATAAACTCGGCAAGATTGAGAAAATACGAACTGTTGTGGTAGTACGGCTATGCCTGTATTCCATCGTCCATTTTTTGATTTTTTTCGAAGCCAGAACATAGGGGTGATCGTTGCCGTATTGCTTGTTATGAATGCGGGTTTTCTATATATGATTTGGAAGAAGAAAGAGAGCCAAAGTTTGCCCTCCACACATCAGCATAGCGCAAACACAAATTACACTTCGTTGACACGGGAAATTCAGCACTTGATTCGTAGCGCGGGAAGTGGTGGACTATCGAAGGACACTCTCTCAGTTGAAATCTACCTCACTGATAAACAATGTCTAACCTGCATTGACGAAGCCCTTCCATATTGGTTGGCTCTCGGCGAAGATGGAAAACTAACGATTCATTTCTTTTCTCGGTCAACATCATCGCGCCAAACAGAACGCATTTCTCAGCAGTATGGAATTCCTATGAAGTGGATCAACACAGTCTCGTCGCCTGATCCTTCCGACTCATTGTTGTGGAATTCGACTGCTCCGTCTGTGGTTATCAAGAACAATGTTGATCGGAGGATAATACTGGTTCACATTGGCGACCGTACCGAAAGAGAGCGAGCGACGGTTTTCTACGAGACATTCATTCACCTCATTCATTGATGAACGTGCATGTCCGATTTCTGAGAATGTTGGTTTGTGTGATGTATGTTGAATCGCAATGTTGCTAAGATTCCTTTCGCGGCCTGTTGCCATTACAATGTTTTATGGCGTGTTGCTCGCGGGCGGCATCTTCGCGCTCATGCGCCTTCCCATCGAGCTATCTCCCTCCATTGAATTTCCCAGCCTCTCCATCCACACCTCGTGGGGAAACACATCTCCCGAAACAGTCGAGATGTTCCTCACTGCGCCAATCGAAGAGATTGCAAACACAATTCAGGGCGTCAAGAAAGTAAGTTCTCGCTCGAGCGAAGGAAGATCGGTTGTTGACGTCGAGTTCGAACAAGCGACGGATATGAATTTCGCTCGTCTCGAGTTGTACGAAAAACTTTCTGCATTTGCAGAGACGCTTACTCCCGGCATCAGCGCGCCAACTATTCAGCGTTACGTGCCGGAAGATTTTCAAGAGTTGCAGGGATTTCTCACCTTCGCTGTTGCGGGGAAGCAATCTGCATCGAGCATACGAACGTACGCGCAAGAACATATCGCGCCCGCCCTTCTTTCAATCAAAGGCATCGCAAAGATCGAAGTGCTTGGCGGCGAGGAGCGCGAAATTCAAATCGAGTTGCAGCAAGATCGTCTAAAAGCGTTAGGTCTCACTGTTCAAGACATTACGTCTTCTCTCGATGCGCTTGAATATAGCGCGTCTGTTGGCGCCGTGAATGAATCCAATGGCAGAACAACAGTTTCTGTACAGAATAAGAATACTCGCGTCTCCGATCTCCAAACGATTCCTCTTCATGTCGCGGGCAGCGGAAGAATCGTCCGCTTGCAAGACCTTGGCGTTGCAAAAGACGGAGTTGCAGGACAACGAAGCCTTTATCGAATTAACCGCAAACCCTCGGTCACTCTCGTCATAGACAAAGAACCGCACATCAACACAATCCGCGTTGCAGACGAAGTGTTTAGCAAGCTTCAGGACCTTACAAAACAGTTTCCCGAAAGTTTCGAGCTTATCAAGATAACAGACAAAAGCGAGGAAATGCGCGGCGAGCTTGAGAGTTTGTATCGCGAGATCATCGTTTCGTTGCTTTGTATTTGGTTTGTGCTTGTGGTGTTTCTTGGCAACCACAAAGCGGCGCTCATCGTCCTTTCCTCGATATTCTTTTCTCTCGCTGGAACGTTTCTCGCATTTTGGTCTTTGGGATTGAGTCTGCATTTGCTGACGCTCGCGGGATTAGTCTTCGGTTTCGGTCGAATCGTTGATGACTCGATTGTCGTTCTCGACAACATTCAACGGCATACAAGCGAAGGCAAAACAGCGGAGAGAATTGTCCGTGCAGTCGAGCAAGTGCGTTTGCCGGTTATTGCCTCAACCATCGCAACGGTTGGGGCGCTCGCACCGATAGCGTTTCTCCCCCAAGACTTGAAGCCGTATTTCTTTGATTTCGGAATTGCCGTCGGTGTATCGTTGCTCATGTCACTGCTCGTTTCGTTTACACTCATCCCAAGTATAACAAACAGAATTTCTTTTTCGAGTTCGCACACTGGAAAGCTGTCTCAACTTGGTGCAGCACTGAGTATGCTTTACGTACCGGTGTTGAAGCTCTCGCTGCGATTCAAAAAAACAGTTCTATGTTTGCTCATCTTGGGATTAGGAGTTCCTTTCTGGCTCTTGCCAGAACGAATTGAATCGGAGAATCCCTTTGCGAAAATGTACAACAGTATTTTCGAGTCAGAGTTTTTCTCTACCGTGCGCCCATACTTGAATCACGGGCTTGGAGGAACGTCGTATCTGTTCTTTACGAAAGTTACTCAAGGAGAAGTATGGGATTGGGGAAATGAAACGTACCTCGTTGTTCGAGTCGGCTTCCCGCAGGGAACGGAGATTCAGCGCTACGATGAAGTTGCTGCAGCTATCGAGCGTGAGGTCGGTGTGCAGTCTCGAGGAGTAAAGAAAGTCACGACTCGAGTTGTGGATGACTATGCTTCAGTCAAAGTGGACTTCGATGATAGCTCCGCAGTCACGGCTATTCCCTACGAGATGAAGAACAGGCTGACGGTGTTCGCTGCACAAACCGGCGGCGCGACAATTTCGGTTTCGGGATTTGGACCCGGCTTTTATTCAGGCGGTGAATCGGCGCCGAGTTTTTACGTAAAAGTGCTTGGCTACAATTACAATAAAGTGAAAGAAATCGCGGAGCAGTTTAAGGAGAAGATCGAGCTCAACCCGCGAATCGCCGAGGTAGATATTGATAGATCTTTCGGACGGTGGCCCCGTTCGACAGAACTTGCAGTAAGAGTGAAACGCGATGCCATC